>DGBM01000240.1 GCA_002384765.1 Demequinaceae bacterium UBA4004 | reverse complement strand
CGGAAGAGCTCGGTCGCGACGTCGGTGCGGACCCGAGCACGCTCCTCCAGAGCGACAGGCGAGTCCTGCGGGAGCCCGGCGTCCGTGTTCAAGGCGGCGATCCGCTTGGCGACCTCGAGCCGGAACGCGCACACATCCCCGCCGTAGACCTTGTACGGCTGGCCCAGCCGGGTGACCGCCTGCACCTGATCATCGGTCGCGTCCCCGTCGAGCAGGCCCCGGCGCTCGTGCGCAAGCGGGTGGTGACCGGACCCGAACAGGGCCTGCATCTGCTCCGCGGTGACGACGTCCCCGACAGCCAGGCCCTCGACCCCGGCCAGCCCCGAGCCGACCCACACCCCCGGCGACTCGCCCTTGGCCGTGTAGTAGCTCGCCAACCCGGTGTGACCGCGCTCGGTCGCGTCCAGGGCAGCCACCTGCCGGGTCAGGTAGTCATATCCGGACCCGGCGGTCAGCTTGTGGATCGACATCGTCACACCCGCCCGAAGGAGGCCACGGCGTCCCTGCGGTCGTTGCATCAGATGCAATTCGTCCTGGAATGACCGGCAATGCAAGAGGTGTGTGGGACAGGAGGGCGGTCGTTTCGCCGTGGGGTACACGGAAGTGGTCCGCCGCGATGACCGTGAGACGGCGGCGTTGGCCTTCGGGGTGGATGAGGAACCGCGAAAAGGAGATCGGTATGGGACAGCAATCAACGCGGCAGGCGGCACGTCGCGCAGCTCTGGACGCTCAAGCCCAGCGCCGCCGGGAGCGCGCCGAACGGGACAAGCGCATCGAGGGACTCGCCGTCGACGTCCTCACCGCAATCGAGGAGCGCAAGGCAGCCATCGCTGACTGCGAACGCCGCGCCGGCCTCGCACTGAAGAAGCTCACCGGGGATGAGGGCCTCTCGGTCAGCCAGGCCGTGGAGTGGTGCGGCGGAGGGCTGACGGGCCGGGAGGTGGCAAGGCTGATCCGCATCCGAGAAGGCGATGGGCTCGATCGGGAATAGCACTCGCTCCGCACTCGGAGCTCAAGGCGATGCGAACACGAACCGGGATGCGCCTCGCGACAAATCGCCCCGCGGAAGACGGGGGCAGGCACATCCGCAGAAGGCTGTCTGACGCTGGAGGTACTGGTGGTGGTCCCCGCGGGTCACCGACGAGCTCGACCGTGGTACGGGCCGTCGACTGCCAGCTCACTCGAGTGCAAGAATCAGTCGCCGTAGGCTCGCTTGACCAGTGCCTGTACCTCAGGCAACTGCTCGACGGTGACGAGGGAGTACTCGACGTCGCCCATCCCGAAGTGACCGATCTTGGTCACATCGCGCATCACTTTGTCGTTCCAAGGCAGTGCCGTCTCCCGGGTGAGCGCGAGGTAGATCAGGACTCGACCCTTCTGGATCTCTGCCGTGAAGAAGGACTTCTTGCCGCGGTAGTAGCCGATGTACTGCTTCCGCACGCGACGCGTCACGTCCCCACCGAGGGATTCCCCGAAGTTGTCCAGCGCCTCCCAGAGTTCGCGGATCAGGCTGCTCTTGTTGCCGAGGTGGTGATCCAGTGGGTACTCCTGGCCCTTGGGCGGGCCGGCCGGTCCACTCGGGGCCGGGGGCTTCACCAGGTGCGTGGCAGCCGGTTCCATCGCTGGCGCGATCTGCCCGTCGAGGATCCGCGCCAAGCTTCTCTTCAGCCCGTCACTCGGGACGGAGGGGTGTGCAAGCCGCTCAGCGACCAGCTGGAGGAAGGATGCGGGAGGGTCCGTCGCAAGTTCGGACAGCGCTCGGCGCACGCGCGTGTCCGTGAACACGCGGTCCCCGTACGCGGTGAGTGCGCCGGACTCCGCGGAGTCCCGGCCTATCAGGCGCAGGAGCCGGATCTTGTCCTGGACGGGGTCTGGATCTCGTAGGTCCACCTCGAAGAGCAGCTTCTGATCCATGGACACCGGCTCGTTCGTCTTGAACACGCGATACTGCAGACCGTTGGTCAGAACGCACCAGACGACGCCGTCGTTGTTGGCGTAGTTGATGGTCTGGGCGATGAACTTCTTGTCTCCAAGGTTCTCGGCCATGCCCTTGGCCTCGACGTACAGGCGCGGACCGCTCGATGGCGTCAGGGAGTAGTCGAGGAAGGTGCCGTCGAAGACCTTGACTTCTCGAGCGACGACGTCCACGTCGCTAAGGTCCCAGCCGAGGGCCGTGAGCACGGGGTCGATGAGGAGGGCCTTCGTGTTGGCTTCATTGCCAGCGCCCATGCTCTTCAACTTCTCGGCCTTGCTCAACGTAGCCGCGACGGCCTCTGTCATCCCCATGGCCGGAGCCTAGCGAGCGAGAAGGCCATCTACGGTCCTGCCCGTCAAAGCGGCATGCCTTCGGTGATCCAGCCGTAGGCATCGATGGCGTTTCCCGACGGTTGGTGGAGCTGGCCCCATGCGTCATGGTCGGCACGTAGGGGGTAGCTGACGTCGCGGCTACGAATCGCCCACATGTAGGGCAGGATCCATGTGTCGGATAGGTCTTCACGGAGAGCGGCCGCGACTTCCGGCGCATAGCTTCGGATGAGCTCCGTGAGGACGTCGTAGGGATTCTCGTCACCCCCATCTGTGTCGGCATTAACCCCCTCCCGCTCCGCGAGACGACCGATGCTCAGCGGTGAGAGCTTGGGGAACTCGCCGATGACGTCGAGAACCGCATACATCCAGTCATCGACGGAGCCCTCGTCGAATGCCCGAACATAGAACTCCTTCGAGAGCGCCCAGACCGTGCAGAGGAGCACGCCGTTGCGGGTGTGGGCCAGCGGATCCGTGTCGTTCACGACCCCTTGGTTTCTGAGCGACAGATACGCCTGCGCTGCCCACTTCTCTTCACCATCCCCGAGCCAAGTGGTGAAGATGTCGTCGACGATGTCCGCCAAGTCACCGAGGACCTCGACAGGGTCGATCTCAGCCTCCTCGATGTCCTCCTCAACATCGTTGTCATCGGACGCCTTCGCCGTCGCGACATCGAAGAGCGACGGCTCATGGAACTCGTCGAAGGTGTCTGTCTGGGTCATCAAAGGGCCTCTCTCGAATTCCCGCTCGACTGTTGGGCGTACCGCGGGGCCATCGCTTCCATCTGCTCCATGACGAGCTTGATCGCGCCGGGCTGCTTGTCGGGCGGGTACCCGTGCTTGACCAGCAGCCGCCTGATCGAGGTCCGCAGCTTGGCGCGCACGTCCTCGCGCACGGTCCAGTCGGTGCGGATGTCCCGGCGCATGACGGCGACGAGTTCGCGCGCGATGTCGGCGAGCACGCCCTCACCCATGACGTCGACGGCGGACTCGTTGGTCGCGACGGCGTCGAAGTAGGCGAGCTCGTCCTGGTCGAGCGGTGGCGTGAACCTCGACCCGCGCTCGTGTTCGGCGACGACGTCGCGGGCGAGCTCGATGAGCTCGGCGATGACTTCGGCGGAGGTGAGCTGCTGGTTGGTGTACTTGCGCATCACCTCGGCGATCCGGTCGGAGAACGCCTGCTGCCGGATGGTGTTGACGCCGGTGGCCTTGACGGACTCCTTGGTGACGAGGTCGCGCAGGGCCTCGATGGCCAGGTGCGGGTTCTCGGCGTGCTGGGCCTTGGTGACGAAGTCGGGCCCGAGGTCCATGAGGCTGGGTTTGGGCATGCCGGCGGCCTCGTAGATGTCGAGGACCTCCCCGGTCTCGGTGCTCTCGGCGATAAGCGCGCCGAGCAGCCGCTGGATGTCCTCGGGGACGGGCTCGCCCCGGGACTGGCGGTCCTCGGCGTCGAGCTTGGCCATCCACACGCGCACTTCCTCGTAGAACCGGGCCGGGCCGCGGACGTCCTCGAGCTGCCCGGAGGGCGCGCACAGCGCCCAGGCGCGGGCGAGCTTGCTGGACAGGCGCCGGTATGCCGCGGCGATCGTCTCGCCGTCGGCGTCGTCCTCGCGGGCCTGGTTGCCGGGGGTGGCGGGGTCGCGCAGGTAGTTCACGGCCCGTCGCACGACGTGGGCGTATGCCGCCTTGTCGCCCCGCGCGGCCCGGTCGGCGTAGTCCTTGCGCCAGTCATAGCCCGCGAGGAGGGTGTCGAGCTCGGCAAGGAGGCCGCGGGTGAGGGCGACGGCTTCGGTGAGGTCCTTGCCCATCGGCTTCCTGGCCTGGTCCTGAGGGGTGTACTCGGCCAGCGCGTTGTGCAGGTTCTCCGCGAGCGGCGCGTACGCGACAAGCAGGCCGTCCTGCTTCCCCCGGAAGGTGCGGTTGACCCGGGCGAGGGTCTGCATGAGCAGGGCGCCCTTGAGCGGCCGGTCCAGGTAGAGGGTGTGCAGCGGCGGGGAGTCGTAGCCGGTGAGCATCATGTCCTTGACGATGACGATCTCGAGCTCGTCGTCGGGGTCCTTCAGGCGGGCCTTGATGGCCTTGTTCTGCGACTCGCGGCGGACGTGGTTCGACACGGGCGGGGTGTCGGTGGGGCCGCCGGTGTAGACGACCTTGATGCGGCCCTTGTCGAGCTCGGGGGAGTGCCAGTCGGGGCGCAGGGCGATGATCGCGTCGTAGAGCTTGGCGCAGATCTCGCGGGTGCCGCCGACGATGAGGGCCTTGCCGGGGCTCGAGATGAACGGATCCATGACCGCGCGGCGAGCCTCCCAGTGGGCGACGAGGTCCTCGGCCAGCTTCTCGACCCGGGCGGGTGCCCCGTAGACGGCGTTGACGACCGCGACGCTGCGCTCGATCTTGTCCCGTTCGACGTCATCGAGGCCGGCCGTGACCTCGTCGGCCGCGGCGTCGAGCTCGTCTTCGGTGACGCCGTCGGCGAGGCCGACCCTGATCAGTCGCGGCTCGAAGTGCACCGGCACCGTCGCGCCATCGGCGACCGCCCGGGATAGGTCGTATATGTCGATGTAGTCGCCGAACACGGCGCGGGTGTTGCGCTCCGCAAACGAGACGGGCGTGCCGGTGAACGCGATGAGCGTCGCCTTGGGCAGGGCGTCCTTGAGGTGGCGGGCGTAGCCGTCGAGGTCGTCGTAGTGGCTGCGGTGGGCCTCGTCGACGATGACGATGATGTTGCGCCGGTCCGACAGCAGCGGGTGGGACTCGCCGGCGTCCTTCTCCTCCTTGGACAGCCCGAACTTCTGCAGGGTCGTGAAGTAGATCCCGCCTGTCGTCCGCTCGGACAGCTCGCGGCGAAGGTCGGCGCGTTTGGTGATCTGCTTCGGCTCCTCCGCCAGCAGCAGGCTTTGGGCGAACCCGTCGTAGAGCTGCCCGTCGAGCTCGGTCCGGTCCGTCACGACGACGATGGTCGGGTTGAGAAGCTTCGGGTGGCGCTGGACGTAGTGGGTGTAGAGCTCCATCNNCCACACGACGCCGGCCTTGCCGTCCGACTCGACCGCCTGGATCGTGCGCCAGAGGGCCTTGTTCACGGCGAAGTACTGGTGCGGCTTCGCGATCCGCTTGGCCAGCCCGTCCGCGCCCTGGTCGAACGCGGTGAAGTTGCGCATCAGCTGTAGGAACCGGTCCTGGTTGAACACGCCGTCGATGAGCTGGTCCAGCCCGGTGCCGAGGTGGTCGAGGTCCTCGGTCGCGCCGAACCCGAGCGGCTGCCCGTCGTCATCGACATTCCACGGCGAGAAGTGGTTGAGCGGCGTGAATGGCGTCCCGTACTTCGCGATGACGCCATCGCTCGGGACGGTCAGGACGGCGAAGCGGAAGCACATCGGCAGCTCCCGCAGGTACGTCTGCAGCTGTGCGTGGGCAGCCGCGACGTCGGCGGCCTGCGTGCCGGCCTTCTTCAGCTCGATGACCGAGACCGGCAGGCCGTTGCAGTACAGCACCATGTCGAAGCGGCGCTCCACGTCCCGGGAACGGACCGTCACCTGGTTCACGACCAACCAGTCGTTCTCGGCAGGGTCGGTGCTGACCAGCCGGATCGTCGGATTCTGCTCGACTCCCTCGTGATCGACCCAGCTGATCCCGCGGTACCCCTCGACCATGAACCCGTGCGCCCGGTGGTTCTCCGTCAACGCGTCTTTCGACGATGGACGGAGGATCTCCGCGGCGGCCTGCTTCAGGTATTCAGGGGGAACCGTCGGGTTCAACCGGCGCAGCGCGTCGAGCAGCCGTGAGGGCAGGACGATCTCGTCCCACGACTCGCGCTCATGCGAGCCGGGCGCGATCTCCTTGCCGTACTTGGGAACCCAACCATGGCCGGCCAGGGCCTCCATGGCGACGTCCTCCCACTCGGCTTCTGAGAACCCAACCGCGTCGAAGCCCCCAACGTCCCCCGTCATGTCACACAACCCCCTCGACGACGCGCTCCGCGTCCTTGACCCTGATCTTTCCCGACACTAACTGCGGCAAGAGGGCATCCCGCGTGCCGGCCAACATCCGGTTCTCAACCATGGCGGAGTCAACACGATCCCGGAGGGCAGTAACCCTCGCCGAGAATGTCTGTGCGGCAGTGTCGCCCGGCCATGGAACCTCAATCGCAGCGAGGTCCTTCCAACTCGTGCGAGGCATTCGGGTGCCCTCGCTCGCTGCCGTACATCTTTCGACCGTTGCGTCACTCGCCGCTGCAGCCAGAAGGAAACCGGCCTGCCCAGGGTGCTTCGCGCGCAGCACGAGAATGTCCGTAGAGCAGATTCCGTCAGCGGGGGCGGATACGACCTTGTGGAAGTAGGGACGCAGCTTGCCGAAGAGCACGTCACCGCTGGCAAAGCTCGCCTTGGTGCTCGTGACGTCTGAAGACAGGCCCGATTCGGATAGCCACATCCGACGCCGGGGTACGTGCTCGAGCCCGACGTAGATCCGATTGCCGTCCGCCTGCGACGGGTCAACTAGGTCACGCGGATGTGTTCCGATCGAGGCGATACTTCGGGCCTCGGAAGCGTCCTCAGACAGTGCGTTGTATTCGGCTCTGACCAAATCGTCGGTGATCTCTGCCAGCTTTGTGTTGGCGGCAATCTTGTCGTCGAGCGCTCCGAGAACCGCTGCTACGGCAACCTGTTCCTTGAGGTCGGGAAGCGAGATCTTGAGCCGGAGCTGGTCGCGAAGGCTCAGATAGGGCGCCATGTCGGTTCCGTGTCCAAGAGTTTGCAGCTGCTGCGCGAACTCGCGGCTGGCGGACCAGTAGTACAGGAACCTTGAGTGGAGCACATTCGCGTTGCGTGCTCGCCAGAAACTGAGATGAGGTGAGTAGACGAAGCTAGGTGCATCCGCGGGTACCCATCCAGTCCGCCCAATGCTGTTTCCCTTCGTTGTGATGACTACGTCACCGCGACGACCCATCTTTCCGGAAAGGGCTTCTGCTCGATCGGCATGGAACGCATCGAGATCTTTCCACGTGAACCCTTGATCGGTGAGGGCTCCGGCGCGAAGGAAGAGCGGGCCGTTGCCCCCCAGTTCGTCCAGCTTGGCTCGGTAACCGTCGCTCAGTGCCAGAGCGTTGATTGCGACCAAGTCTCGAAACGTCGTCTCCTTCGAGTCAGACATTGAGCCTCCCGAGCTGCTCGCGAACGACGGCCTCGAGGCGGGTGGACTCGTCGAACTGGGCGAAGAGCTCGCTGGTGAGACGTTCGATCTTCTCTTCGATGGGTTCGCCGTCGTCCTCGGCCTCGGCGGCGCCGACGTAACGTCCTGGGGTGAGGGCGTAGTCGGAGGCCTTGATGTCGGCCAGGGTCACGGACTTCGCGAAGCCCGGCACATCGGCATACGACAGCTTCGCCTCGGCAGCAGACGCCGTGCCGCGCCAGGCGTGGTACGTGTTGGCGATCTGGGCGATGTCGTCGTCTGCGAGGGCGCGTTCGGCACGGTCGACCATGTAGCCGAGGTTGCGGGCGTCGATGAACAGCACCTGCCCGGTCCGGTCGTTCGAGCCTCTGGGTCCGGCGGTCTTGTCCTTGGCGAAGAACCAGACGCAGACGGGGATGCCGGTGCTGCGGAACAGCTGGGTGGGCAGGGCGACCATGCAGGAGACGAGGTCGGCCTCGACGATCTGGGCGCGGATCTCGCCTTCGCCGCCGCTGTTGGTGGACATGGAGCCGTTGGCCATGACGACGCCCGCGCTGCCGCCAGGGGCGAGCTTGGACAGGATGTGCTGGATCCACGCGTAGTTCGCGTTGCCGGCCGGTGGGACGCCGTAGCGCCAGCGGGGGTCGTCCTCCTTGCGGGTCCAGTCCTTGATGTTGAACGGCGGGTTGGACATGACGTAGTCCATCTGAACGTCCGCGTGCAGGTCGATCGCGAACGTGTCACCCCAGACGGCGGCGAGGTTTCCGTTGAGGCCGTGGATGGCGAGGTTCATCCGGGCCAGGCGCCACGTGCGTTCGTTGAGCTCTTGCCCGTAGATCGACAGGGCGGTCTTGTCCTGGTGGTGGGCGGCGAGGAACTTCTCCGCCTGGACGAACATGCCTCCCGATCCGCAGGCCGGGTCGTAGATGCGGCCCTGGGTCGGTTCGAGCACCTCGACGAGGGTGCGCACGACGCTGGGCGGGGTGAAGAACTCGCCGCCGCGCTTGCCCTCGGCGCGGGCGAACTTCTCGAGGAAGTACTCGTAGACCTCGCCGAGCAGGTCCCGGGCCTTGGAGGCGCCCTGGCCGGTGAACCGGGCGGAGTTGAACAGGTCGAGGAGCTCGCCGAGGCGGCGCTGGTCGACATTGTCCCTGTTGTAGATCCGCGGCAGGGCGCCCTTGAGGGACGGGTTGGCGCCGATGAGCAGGTCCATCGCCTCGTCGACGAGCTGGCCGATGTTCTTGTGCGGCTGCCCGTCTTGGGCGGGCAGGCCCTTGGCGTGCTGCGCGAGATAGGTCCACCGGGCGTGAGGCGGGACCCAGAACACGGCGTGCGCGGTGTACTCGTCCATCTCGTCGAGCAGCGGCGCGAGCTGCTCCTCGCTGAACCCGTCCGCGGTGAGCTCGGCGCGGATCTGCTCGCGGCGCTCGGTGAACGCGTCCGAGACGTACTTGAGGAACACCAGGCCGAGGATGACGTCCTTGTACTGCGAGGCGTCCATCGACCCGCGCAGCTTGTCCGCGGCCTTCCAGAGGGTGTCCTTGAGCTCCTTCATCGTCGACGGCGCACTCGCGTCGGTCTTCTTCCTCGGTGGCATGGTCAGGATCCTTCCTCGTCTGCCCCGGCACTGCCGGGTGGGCTGGCGGGTGTGTCGTGAACGTGATGTGCGGCGTATGCCGCGGGGCCGGCTGGCGGGGTTGTGATCTTCACGGCCCCCGCGGTGACGCCGGCGGTGACGGCGACAGCAAGGGCGTCGAGCCGCCCCAATCGAGAGAGCAGTTCGTCGCGCTCGTGGTCGATCGCGGCGAGGGTCTTGGCCAGGGCCGCGCGCTGGTCACCGGGTACATGGCGGATCGGCCAGCGCCGCCAGTCCGAACCGGTTGAGCTGCCTTTGCTGCGTTGCAGATTTGCGCCGGCGGTGGCGATGTCGGCGGCAAGGACGTCCGCCAGCAGGGGAGGCATGCCGCGGTCAGGATCCCGGACGACCCGCAGTACCCGGGCAGGGTTGACCACGACCGAACCACCGTCGCGGTCGACCCAGGCGGCGACCCGGGGTGTGGTGCAGAAGACGACGTCGCCGGGCTCAGTGAAGCGGGCCGCCGGATAGGACGAGGCGAACGTCAGCAGATCGACGCGTCGGTCACCGAACCTCGAGCTGCCGAGCAGCTCGTCCACTCCGATGGCGGGCCGTCCGTCGGGGGCGTGCAGGTCGGCAAGGTCCACGCGGTTGCCGGGAACGATCCGGCACTCGCCCGCTGCCACTGCCTCGCCGAGAGTCCGGAGACCTGGCGGAGCCGCGCCGCCAGCGGGTTCGACCGCCTCGACCTGAAGGGAGGTGACGGCCGCCGACTCGAGACCGCGGGCCAGCTCGCGGATCCGGGCTCCCACCTCGGCTGGCGAGATACCAGAGCGCACGCTGGGGGTCGACTTGCCGACCAGGGGCCTGCGACCCGGCAGCAGCGTGGCCGTGCGGACGCGCCGGGCGAACCGGAACGCGTGGCCACGGACCAGGTCCTCGCCCGCCATCGACGCCACGACGTCGGTGACGAGGTCGCCGATGACGCCCAGGGTGACGCTGCGATCGGACACGTCCGCGACGACGGTCCACCGTTCCCCGACCGGCACGCCGGCGTGAGCCGGCCCGAGCGCGTACAGGGCCAAGGCCTTGCGTGGGGAGCGGACGAGCAGCCCCTTCGGCAAGCGGACGGCGGCACGCAGTCGGTCCGAACGCAGGATCGCGTCCCGGGCCCGATCAGCTTCGACGCTCAAAGGTGCGTCGGTCAGGGCGCTGGCCGGGCCGAGGACGACGACACGGGAGCTATCGGCGAGCTGGACGATCAGTTCGCCGATCGCGTCGAGCACCTCGACGTCGGACAGATCCGGGGAGCCCGCGGGGGGCAGCTGCAGGACATGGACCGTGGGGCCGAGATGCGCGGGCAGCGCGAAGTCACCGGCCTCGTCGACGGGTACGGAGACCCAGTGCAGGTCGTGCACCCGCAGCCGCCGTCGGACCAGCCGCGCGGACCGAGTCTGCAGCGCGACGGTGGCGACGCTGGGAGGCGACTCCGCGGCATACGACTGCGCGCTGGAGAGGAGGAGGTCACCGCTTCCGTCCGTCACGTCGACGAACAGGGGCGACTCCATGCCGGCGTCGGTGGCCAAGGCGCCAGCGAGGCTCGCCACGAGGCGCTGCGCCTCGGCACGCACGGCGACGTTCGCGTGCCGGGGCAGCGAACGGTGAACCTGCTGGCGCAGGAGCAGCTCAAAAGCCGCGGCAGGGGAGTAGGAGGCATCAGCTAGTGCCTCGGCGTGCGCGGCCAGGGTAGGGACGCGTGAGCCGAGCGCCCGGACCTCCCCGAGGAGGAGCGTGTCATCGGGGTCGGTGTCGTCGGCAAGGGCCATCAGGGCCGCTTGGTCCAGCTCGCCGAGGGCTTCACCCGTCGCGGCGGCGAGGCAGAGCAGTGCGGTGAGCCCGTCCGTAGTCGTCGACTCGTCCACCTCGGGGAGCACGGCCAGCTGTGCGTGCGCGGCCAGGTCGTCGCGTGCCTCGGGGTTGTTGCCTCGGCCGGTGGCCGCGAGGTACTCAGCCACCTCGGAGGCGTCGAAGCGCTCCTGCCCGGAGACGACCGCGACGGGCTTTGGGAAGGGCTGGCCGGCGATCTCACGCTTGCGCCACATCGAGGCGACGGGGCGGCTCACCTGGGCGAGGCGGGCAATGTCCGCGAGTGTGAACGTCAGTGCAGACGGTCGCGTCATCGTCACCCCCGATCTCGTCCGGCTTGTCCGGTTCTTCCCGAGTCACCCTATGACCCTGCTCCGCAGCCTGCGCTGTAGATGGTGATAACTCGGGTTATCAGTGCCGCGAGTAGATCGCTGGATTACTTGAGGTGGATGGTCCTCCTGTCGCCGAGAGACGCACAGGGCGTCGCAGGCAAGGAGCGAACGATGACCAAGAGCTTGATCCCGCTGGCAGTGGCCGGCCTGATGCTCGCCGGATGCGGCGCGGCAGCTGGCGCCGACCCGGCCGCGACGACGGCGGCGCGCACGACCACGGCAGCCGCGGAGCCACTCGAGGACGCCTGGTCGGCCTGCGCGACGCCCGGCACGCTCGCCGACGGCCGCCGCACGCTCATCCTCGACACCCAAGGCGAAGACGACATCGGCGGCGACCCCTTCGACGGGGTGCTCTGCGTGCTCAACAAGCTCGGCATGCCCACTTCCGTCGAGTCCCACATCACCTCGACCCGCGCCCTCGACGGCATGCAGACCGACGCGTGGGGCGAGTTCTCGGCGCGGTGGACCTACCACCCCGACGACGGACTGCAGATCACCGTCACCCGCTCGAACTGACCTCGTGCGCCTCGGCGCACCTTCCCCGATGGGCCGGCCGCGTAGTGAGGGGGCGCGGCCGGCCCGTCACCCAACCAACTCAAACCAAGGGCCACCGACGGCCCACCACCTCGGAGGAGAACTCATGAACAAGAAGCACGTCATCGGCTACGCGGCGACCGCGATCGTCGCACTGGGCATTGGCTCGGCCAGCGGCGCCGACGGAGGGGCGGTGGCCACCGGCCCGACGCCGACCACCACGATCACTGCAGCCGGCGCCGCCACCACCGTCCCCGGTCCGACCGTCACCGCGACGGTCGAGGTCCCCGGCCCCGAGAAGACCGTCACGGTCGGCCCGCCGCCGCCCGCGGTCGCGATGCCCGGCGACGGGACCTATGAGGTCGGCGTCGACGTCAAGCCCGGCACCTACGTATCCAAGGGCCCCCAAGACGGCAACTGCTACTACGCGCGCCTCAGCGGCAGCGGCGGGTTCTCGGACATCATCGCCAACGGCAACACGTCCGGCCAGATCGTCGTGACCATCAAGAAGACGGACAAGTTCTTCGAAACCAACGGCTGCAACGACTGGGCCAAGCGGTAGGCGAGCCACAGACGGGGGCGGTGATCCGCCGCTCGGAGCCGGGGTGCCGGAACCAGTGGAACGCGGGGCCTGTCGATCCTGGGGGAGGGCAGGCCCTGCGCGGCAAACCCGTCGCCACAGGGGGACGCGACGGGCTGCGCTCACAAGGTGGCGGCGCTCAGTGCGGCTGCAGCGAAAACCGGATACCTCGGGCATCGCCGACCGTCCGGAGCTCAGAAGCTCCTTAGGTCCTTCGAAGGCTTCCCCGTCAAGTCGGGAGGCCGATCCGAGAAGGAGCGACCATGTCTGATCCGAACACCTCGACCCACACGGATCCCATCCAGGTCTTGGGTCGCGTGGGTGAGCTGCTGGAGGCGGCGGCCCGACGTGTCTGGGCGCAGGCCGAAGCCGCGGGCCCGCTCAGTCCGGGGTACACCCTCGCCCAGGACATCCATCTGACTGCGGCGCTGACCGCCGGGCTCGTGCCTCCGCCCATGCTCGTCCCGGTGGACGGCGACGTCGACCTGCCCGTGGACCCAGCGGAGGCGCTGCGCGAGGCGGAGGCCTTGCTGAACGGGGTCTCGGTCGACGCGCTGCCGCCTGGAGCTTCCCAGGTTGTGGTGCGGCTGGCGGACCTCATTCGTGAGGTCCGCGGATGAGCCCACGAGTCAGCCGCAGCGTGGGGGAGCTCTTGCTCGAGGCCGACACCGCGACCCGAGCGCTGTTGTTCGACGTGACCGGAGATGACGCGCCGGCCATGTTGCGCACGTGGGGTGAGGTGGTCCAGGCCGCTGCCGAGCTGTGGGCGGCCCTGCCGGCCCTTCCCGGGGACCCGTCGGGCCGTGGTCAGCGCATGGACCAGCTCCAGGCTATCTCCGACGGGATGCACCGCACCCAGTTGCGGCGGGGCTGGCCCGGGGAGGGGCCGTCCGACGAGCGGCTCCTGCGCGTGGCGGAGGCGTTCAGCGCGGCGAGGGATCTCGTGGCACGCCACACCTCGCGTGGATCCCTTCCTCGATCGGCTGAGTCCGTCCGTGACGTCGAAGCCGCCCGAACCCGGACCGTGCACGCCCTTTATGTCGGCGCCCACGCAGTCGGCGTCGCTGTCCGCGAGCACGTCCGCGCGCTGGAACAGACGCCAGGCATCGAGAAGGCCTGGGCCGGGGTCTCACGCGGCATCCCGCGCGGCCAGGAAGCGCTGCAGCGCCTCCTGGCGTTCGAGCAGCTCGCCGGCAGCTATCTCGGCGTGGGGCTCCCGGCCTCCTTGAGCGGTGAACATCAGGACGGGTATGCCGGCCTCGCCCGCTTCTCGGATGCCGTCGCGCGCTGGGACCTGCAGGCGCACCGGACCTTGGCCGCGGCCGCGACGCCCGCGAATCTTGCCGCGATCGCGCGGTCCCAGGCCATGGTGAACCGCGCGTGCCTGGTCCTGCTGCGCGCTGCCGCTCACACCGGGGCCGCCGACCCGACCACATTCGAGCACCGGACCGCGCCTGCCCTGGAAGCCTCTATGCGGACCGCGAGTCACGTGGCCAGCCAATGGGGCAGCCTCACCACCGCGCAGACGCGCCGGGTGGACCCGCAGCTGTGGTCCGCCGATGCGGAACTCCAGGCAGCGACGCGTGAACTCATTCACGACAAGACGGTGCTCGCCGACCCCACACTGATCGCCCAGCGTGCAGATCTCCGAGACGCTGCCCCGGCCGTCGCTGTCGCGGCCGCCGCCGGCTTGGAGCTCGCCTGCGCCGCCCGGGGTGCCGCGAATGACACATCGCTGGCAGCCCCAGCTCAAGCGATGATCAAGCTGGCCCGTCAGGAAATGGCCGCCCCAGGGCCCGGCGACCTCGACGACCTCGGGGAGAGTGTCAGCGCGGGCGACCTTCACCACAACCGGCTGATCCCGCTGATAGCCCCGGTCCGCGAGGTACTCGCTCGAAGCAGCGCAGAGAACATCGAGCGGGCCGCCGACGCGTCCTCCGCTGTCAGTGCGCACTGGCGCCCGCGATCGCCCGCCGACACCGAGCCCGAAGCGCCCCTAAGCCGGCACGCCGTGCACGTTCCCTCGCCGGCGGCCAGTCTCTGTGGGCCGGTGATCTCATGACCCGAACGACGTGGGCGATTCGACCGCAGGGCCCGGTGTTGCGGCGGTGGAGGCTCAGGCTCTAGAACCGAAATCTGCGCGTCGACCGACCGCCGTGGCCCCTGCCAACTTGCTGGCAGGGGTCGCCGTCGTCACGCCATCGGTTGTCTCGCGACCGACCCTGTCGAAGTCGCTGCCCGCGCTGGCTTGCTGGGACGCTCTGCCGTCACGAGCTTTTTGGGGCTTTTGCCAGCTGCCCAGGTCGGCGGGGAGAGCTGGTCAGGCGTTCTCTGTGTCTCCTTGAAGTGGACAGGGGTGTGGGAATCCCCCCCAAAGAGCCGACCTCACGTTGATTCCAGCCCACGCCGTCGAGCCCGCTCTCGGCTGGAGAGCAGGCTGTCCGCTGACCCTCGGAGGGTGTGCGCAC
>DGBM01000253.1:3485-4343 GCA_002384765.1 Demequinaceae bacterium UBA4004 | reverse complement strand
CAGCGCCTGTTCATGGCCATAATAGTCGGGCTCGCAGGTCGCGAGTTCGCGGCTCCAGTCGATCGCGAAGCCCAGCGCCTTGAGCTGCTGGCGCATGTAGTCGATGTTGTCGTACGTCCACTTCGCCGGAGGCACCGCGTTCTTGATCGCCGCGTTCTCGGCCGGCAGGCCAAAGGAATCCCAGCCGATGGGGTGCAGCACGTTGAAGCCCTTGAGCATCCAGTAGCGTGCGATCACGTCTCCCAGGGCATACGCCTCCGCGTGACCCATGTGAAGATCGCCCGACGGGTACGGGAACATGTCCAGCACGTACTTGGTGGGGCGCTCGTCGTCGGCGTCGGAAGACCTGAACGGCTGCTTCTGTGCCCACACCGGCTGCCACCGTTGCTCGATCGTGTGGAAGTCATACGTGTGGAAGGCGCCGCGCGCGTCGTCCAGGGAAGTCTCGGGGGAAGTCACCCGAGGATTCTAGCGACCGTACGCGACCCCTTACGCGAGCAAGGTCACCTTGACGGACACATCCAGGCTGCTGGCGGACCCGCCGAACACCCCGGTCAGCGGTGCGACGTCCCGATACTCCCGTGCGCGGGCCACGATCACGTGGTGATCGCCGGCCTCACGGTCGTTGGTTGGGTCGAATCCAAACCAGTCCCCGGTCCACCATTCGACCCACGCGTGGCTCTCGCCGCGCACCGTCTGACCCACCTCGGCCTCCGGATTCGGATGGAGGTAGCCCGACACGTAACGCGCGGGAATGCCGATGCTTCTCAAGGCACCGATGGCGAGGTGAGCAAAGTCCTGGCAGACGCCCGACTTCGCGTCCCAGGCCTCCCGGGCGAGGCTGTGCACATTGGTCGA
>DGBM01000253.1:0-3440 GCA_002384765.1 Demequinaceae bacterium UBA4004 | reverse complement strand
TCGGACAGCAGGTCCTGGAACATCGGACCCTGGAGCGCGTCCCACCCCACGCGTTCCACCTTGTGGGTGACGGGAAGTACCTCGACCTGGGACGTGGCGGTCACGGACAGGGACGTGTGCGGCTCGGTGATCTCAAAGACCACCACATCGGTCTCCCAGTAATCCTTGTACGACGACTTCCAGGACAAGGGATGGATCTCAAGTTTCGACTCGAGCACGCGCTGGCGCGGCAGCCACGCGGGCGTCAGGCGCGCCTCGTTGTAAGAGCTCGCGATCGGCGTCGCATAGTTGAACGTGGTGTTGTGCACCACCTTGAGGATCGTCACACCGCCTCCTGACTCCACAGCACGGACGACGACGGCAGGAAGAACCGATCCCTGATGATGTCGGAGGCCATCGCGCACGCCTGCTGCACGTGGCGCATCTGTGCGGGAAGGTCCGCCAGGATCTCGTCGATCGCCTCGTATTCGAGGTTGGTGCGGGCCCTGCCGAGAGCCAGCCGCGCCTGGTCGGTCTGCGAATTGCGCGACAGTCCGGGTTCAATCAAGGTAAGAGTGGTCTCCGCCTTGTCGAGGTTGTAGGCAATCGAGCGCGGGAACATCCGGTCGATCAGCAGGAACTCGGCGGCGCGCTCCTCCGTCACCAGGGCCCTCACGGTGCGCAAGTACGCCTCGTGCGCGGAGCACGTCCGCAACAGGGTTGTCCAGTTGGGGCCGGTGGTGCCTGCGAGCGCCTTGGTCATCAACAGGCGCGCAATCATGTCCGCTCGCTCCAGCGACCGACCCAGTTCCATGAAGTTCCAGGCATCGTCACGCGACGTGGTCGCGCTGTGCAGACCCCACACCACCGCCGCCCGCTCGCGTACCCAGAGAAAGAAATCGTGGGGGCGCGGGGTGCGCGAGCGCGCGCCCAACTGCATATACGTCGTGTTGAGGGACTCCCACACCTCGGTCGAGATCACCTCTCGAGCACGACGGGCGTTGTCGCGTGCGGCTCCCAGGGTGCCCGTGATGGAGGAGGACCGTTGCGGGTCCGTCGCGAGCGACTGAAGGACGGTCTCGCGGGTCGCGGTGCCCTCGACCGGGACGTGCATCACCGCAAGCAGCGACGCGTTGGCGGTGGGTTCGTCCACCCACGGGTCCTCGAGCAACACGTTGAGGTGCACGTCCAGCAGGCGGGCGGTGTTGTCCGCCCGCTCCACATAGCGCCCGATCCAGAACAGCGACTCCGCGATCCGGCTCAGCATGGCAATCCCTGCTGTTGCTGCTGCATCTGCTGCTGGCCGTGGACGTAATCGTCGGGGTGGGCGGATTGCGGCACCGGGGCCACCCCGGAGAATTCGACGCGCGACTCGGGCGTCGGGACGGAACCTCGGTGGCGCACGCCACCGAGTACCCAGGTGTCCTTCGATCCGCCACCTTGAGACGAGTTCACGATCAACTGCCCCCTTTGCAACGCCACGCGCGTCAGCCCGCCCGGCAGCACCCACACATCGTCTCCGTCATTGATGGCGAAGGGTCTGAGGTCGACGTGACGCGGCTCGAGTCCCTCAGCGGTGAGAGTCGGCACGGTGGACAGTTGCACCACCGGTTGCGCGATCCACCCGCGCGGGTCCTCGAGAATCTGCTTGCGTGCCGTCTCCAGTTCGCTCTGGCTTGCGGCTGGACCAATCAGCACTCCCTTGCCGCCCGCGCCGTCAACGGGCTTGACCACCAACTCGCCCAACCGGTCCATGACCTCCGCCAGCGCCTGGCGCTCCTCGAGCCGCCACGTGTCGACGTTGGGCAAGATCGGGTCCTCGCCCAAGTAGTACCGGGTGAGCTCGGGCATGTACGTGTAGATGAGCTTGTCATCGGCCACACCATTGCCGACCGCGTTGGCGATCGTGACGTTGCCCAGCCGGGCCGCGTGAATGATCCCGGGAGCACCCAAGGCCGAGTCGGGGCGGAACACCACCGGGTCCAGGAACTCGTCGTCCACGCGGCGATAGATGACGTCCACCCGGCGCCTGCCCGCCGTCGTCCGCATGTAGACGCGGCCGGCGTGAGTCTCGAGGTCGCGGCCCTCCACCAGCTCGACGCCCATGGTGCGCGCCAGCAGTGAGTGCTCGTAGTAGGCGGAGTTGAACACGCCGGGCGACAGCACCACGATCGACGGATCCTCGACGCCCTCGGGCGCTGCCTTCGCGAGCGCGGATCGCAACCGCTGGCTGTACTCGAGTACCGGGCGCACGCCCATGGCGCCGAACAGGTCCGGGAACATCTGGCTCATCGCGCGGCGGTTGGACAACACGTAGCTCACGCCGGAGGGCACCCGCACGTTGTCCTCAAGCACCCGCCAGATGCCGTGTTCGTCGCGCACCAGGTCAATTCCGGAGACGTGGACGCGGACTCCGTTCGCGGGGTCCACGGCGCCGACGACGCGGTGGAAGTACTGCGATGTGGTGATGAGCCGGCGCGGGACGATGCCGTCCGTGACGCACCGCTGCGAACCGTACACGTCGGCCAGGAACGCCTCGAGTGTGCGCACCCGCTGGGCGACGCCGGGCGAGATGATCTCCCACTCATCCGCCCCCACCACGCGGGGAACGATGTCGAGCGGGAACGGCCGCTCCTCGCCCGCATGGTCGAAGGTTACCCCCTGCGCAAGATAGGTGTTGGCGAGCGATTCTGCCCGCGCCTGGAGGTCCTCCCCCGACATCTTCTCAATCTCGGCATAGACCTTCGCGTAGGGGTCCCTCACCACACCCTTGACGTCGACGGCCTCGTCCCACGCGGCGGCGGGTGAGTACCCGGTCCAGGGCGTCGAAGCGTCGGCAACCATGTGCTCAGGGTATCTGCGGCATGTATCGGCCGCGTTTCCATCGCGTCATCGGGCCCCGACGTCCCTTCCGCCCCTGCCCGCGCACTGCTAGTTTCTGCCTCATGGGAATCATCGAGGATGGACTCGCGCCAGAAGAGGAACTGCTGCTGCATCGCCGCAAGCACTGGAAGACGATCATTGGGCCCATCCTGGTGGGCATCGTGGTCACGGGGGCCACCGTGACGCTCTTGGTGTTGCTGCGCGGCTCCGACATCGACTCACCGTGGGCGACGATCCTGGCGATTGCGCTGGGGGTCGCCTGGCTGGTGGCCTTCTCGTGGTGGACGGTCGCTCCCCTCGTGCGATGGGCCACCACCCACTTCGCGATCACCAACCGCAGGCTCATCTTCCGCACGGGCGTGTTCACCAAGACGGGCATCGACATCCCCATCGCGCGCATCAACTCGGTGCAGTTCCGTCACGAGCTGATCGACCGCATCTTCCGCACCGGCACGCTGATTGTCGAGTCCGCCTCGGATGAGCCACTCGAGTTCGACGACATCCCGCGCGTGGAGCAAGTGCACTCGATGCTCTACGACGAGCTCAACGACCTTCTCGACGGAGACGACGACCGCTCC
>DGBM01000229.1 GCA_002384765.1 Demequinaceae bacterium UBA4004 | reverse complement strand
CGAGCCCGAGCGCGCACGGACAGGAAATGATGAGCACGGCCACGGCCGCGGTGAACGCGCGGTCCACGTCGCCGGTCGCGAGCAGCCAGCCCACCAGGGTCACGAGCGCGAGGCCGATGACCACGGGCACAAACACGGCCGCAATGCGGTCGGCAAGTCTTTGGATGTTGGCGCGGCCGGACTGGGCCTCGTCCACCATGCGGGCAATCTGCGCGAGCATCGTCTCCGCGCCCACGCGGGTCGCCTCGATTGTCAGGGCGCCGTCGGCCGCGACCGTGCCTCCCACCACCTCGGAGCCAGGGGCGACGGCCACGGGTGCGGACTCGCCGGTGACGAGCGACGCGTCGACCGCCGCCTCGCCCTCGATCACCAGTCCATCGGTCGCGATCGTCTCGCCGGGCCGCACCACAAAGCGCATCCCGATGCCGAGGTCGTCGCGAGCGATCACGGTGCCGTCCTCAAGCGTGGCGGTCGCACTTTGCCGTGCGCTGAGGGCGCGAATCGCGTCTCCCGCGTGCGCCGTCGACCGCACTTCCAGCCACTTTCCCAGCACGATCAAGGTGACAATCACGGCCGCGGTCTCGAAGTAGACGTGGCCGGTGCCACGCAGCAGCACAACCATCGACCACGTCCACGCCGTCACGGAGCCGACGGTGACAAGGGTGTCCATCGTGGTGGCACGATGGCGGGCGGACATCACCGTGGAGCGATGGAACGGCCAACCGCTGTAGAACACCACCGGCGTCGCGAGCGCCGCCACCACCCATTCCCAGCCAGCGAACTGCCACGCGGGAATCATCGAGATCAGCACGGTGGGCAGCGCCAGCGCCGCGCCGACGACGAAGCGGCGCCGGAAGTCGGCGATGCGCGCGGCATCGGCCTGGGTGTGTGCGGCGTGTTCATCGGCGAGCGACATGGACTCAGCGCCCGCCTCTGGGGTCTGACCCTTGGCCGGGGTGAGCACCTGATAGCCGAGCCCGATGATCGCCGCCCGCATCATGTCCTCGAGTTCGGCCGGGTCCATCTCACCATCGATGTTGACCGTCGCGCGGCGGGTGGCGATGTTGACGGCGGCGACGTCCACACCGGGCAGTAGGGCGAGACCCCGCTGGATGGTCGAGGCGCATCCCGCGCACGTCATTCCGCCGACGGCCAGGTTGATGGTCTGCTGCTCGGACTCAGTGGTGGTCATGGGTGCTCCAGGGTGTGCAGTGGCGGGATGCGTCGCTAGGAGACGACGCTGTAGCCCGCTTCATGCACGGCCCCGTCGATCGCGAATTCGAGGTCTCCCCGGTCCACCGTTCCGTCGGGGTGGACGCTTACCCGTCCACTCGCCACATCAATATCGGCGCCTGTGACGCCAGCGGTGGCGGTCAGTGCCGAACGGACCTTGCTCGCGCAACCATCACACGTCATGCCTTCGACGGTGACGTCGATGCTGGGGATCTCATGGGCAGTGGTCATGACGATGCTTCCTCTCTGCGGGCCCATAGGTGAACCGGGGGTGATAGCAAAGATAAACCTTGCCCTGGACCGGAAGGTCAAGCCGAGGTCTCGTGGCGCGCTCTGCCGCCTGACGAGGGCTCAGGCGAGCGGCAGCAGGCGGTGGTGCGGAGCGCGGCGGGGCGGGGCGGCCTCGGCCGCCGCCCTCGCCTCAATCACCTGGCAACGCGCGGGGTCATTGCACGACTCGGGATTCATCGCCGCCGCGCGTTCCGCCATCGCCCGCAACTCGTTGCGGGTGGCCAGCAACCGGTCGATTTGAGCGTCGACCTCGGCCAGGTGCAAGGCCAGGAGGTCGCGGGTGTGAGCACACGTGGACTGGCCCGCGGCCTTCATGCCAATGATTTCGCCCGTCTCGGCGAGGGTGAGCCCCGCCGCCTGGGCGTCGCGGATGAATCGCAGTCGCTCGGCGGCGTCGTCCCCGTAGTCGCGGTACCCATTGGTGTGGCGGTCGGGCTCCTCCATGAGCCCGATCTGCTCGTAGTACCGGACCGTCTTGGTCGTGAGGCCCGTCTGCTGGGCAAGTTCTCCGATGCGCATCGTCCCATTCTACAGCAACGTTCCAGTGAGATGGAATGATCGCCGCTCGTGTTCCCGGTCGCCGGGGCCCCTCTGGCACTGGGCCAGCGGCATAGCCTGACGCTATGCGTACCTCGCCTCGCAAGGTCGGCCTGCTCGGCGGCATCACCTGGCACTCGACCCTCGACCACAGGCGCCTGATCCACCAAGGCGTCATCGCCGGGTGCACTGAGATCCCGATGGCGATGACGGCTCAGGGCGTCGACGCACCCTACCTGAACGCTCTCGCGCTCCACGCCCGGGCCGCTGTCACGTACGCCCGCGGCGACTGACGAACCGGCCGATTACGACATAACGCCACGTAACTGGGTGTTTCGCCCATAATGGGTGCCCCCTATATACCGCGACGAAATCGCGGTCTATCGTGAAAGACACGCATACGAGCTGAGGGGGTCTCGGAGTGACACTGCCACCGCGCGTTGTCTCCCCGTCCCAGGCTGCGACACCTGATTGGTGCCTGCGTGATCAGATGGCCGCAAGCCACCTGGTCGCACATGACGCACTACGTCGCGGCCCTCGTGAGCGCGCCCAGATGCTGCGGCGCATCGGCATCCACAAGATCGTGTGGGACTGGCGCGACGAGCACTTGGCCACGTTCGACGTCGAGCTCGACGCTCTGCGCCAGTACCAGGTTGAGCTCTCCGGGATGTGGACGCCGCTTCCCATGCCGGCGTATGAAGAGCCGGACTACGCCAGCCGATTCGGCATCGTCCCCACCGCGATCAAGACGCTCATCACCGAGGCGGCGCGGCGCGGATATGCCCCGGACCTGTGGACCCAGATCGGGTTCGGTCCGCCGGGAGCGCCCCCGCCGATGTCGGAGCAGGCGCATCTCACCGAAGTCCACCGTGCGGCCGACCACCTCGCGGGGCTGGCGCGGCTGGCCCGAGGTCACGGCATGTGCGTGATGCTCACCAACCATGGCGGATGGGCCGGTGAGCCACGCACGCTGGTTGACGTGGTGAGGGAACTCGCACGCCGCGGACTCGGCAACGTGGGAATTGGGTTCAGGCTCCAGCACGCCCACCACCTCATCGCGGACCTCGACCTCCACCTGAGGACGATGGACGAATACCTGGTGGCACTCATGCTGAGCGGCGCCGATGCCGGGGCCGAGCTGACGGGCCGCGTCATCCTTCCCTTTGGCGCAGGAAGTCGGGACCGCTGGGTGACACACGCCCTGCTCGAGTCCGGCTGGCGCGGTCAGCTGGTGGTGCACGCGGTGGGTCAAGACGACTCGGAGGCGCGGCTGCTGGACAGTCTCGAGGGCTGGGAGTGGTCGGTCGACCGCTTCCTGAGGCATCCGCGGACTCGTCCCGCGCCGCGAGTCCTGGAGCCCACCTGGCCCCCGAACTCGGAGTGGACCGGACGGGCCCTGCGTACCGCTCGCGGCGAGCACGCACTGCGCGCCGACGCGAAGCTGGCGCCGACGGCCCAGGCGGGCGTGGGCGGTCCTCCCGCACCGGGCGCGGCCCCCGCCAGTCCTGACACGTACGTGCCGGGTCCTCGCGTGCCGACCCCCTACGGGCAACCCACGCCCCAGCGGCAGCCCGCGCGCAGTGCCTCGGCGGCCGCCTACTTTCGCGCGCAGCCGATCCCGACGGCGCAGCCTGCAGCAACGGCGCAGCCTGCGGCGGCACCAGCGTCGGCCGCACCAGTGTCGGCCGCACCGGCAACGGCGGCACCAGCGCCAGGGTCGACACCAGTGCCAACGCGCCGTCGGTCCACCGCCCCAGGAATCGGCGCGGCCCCAGGAGTCGGCACAGCCCCGCCGCTCCGGCCTCGGAGCGCGGCGCCGCCCGTGGCGCCGCGGGTGGAGCGGCCGTCGACGCCCACCGGGCCCTGGATTCCGCCTCGCCCGGTACCCGCGCCGGCAACACCCGCCTTCAATCTGGGGCTGTCCCGCAGGCAACGGCGTGCTGAGCGCGAGCGCGGGCACGAGGAGCGCGACGCGCGAGACGCCACCAAGGAGGCGAGTCAGGCGCAGCGGGAGGTACTGCGCGGGCCGGACCGCATCGGCCATCGGGACGTCCGCATCATCGCGCCGGACCCCTATACCGGCGCGATCCACGCTCTGCTCTTGCACCTCGAGGATGCGGGCTTCAAGGGTGCGCCACGATCGTTCGGGTGGGACGACAAGGGACGGCACCTCGTTGAGTTTGTGCCGGGCACTCGTGCCGACCACCCCAAGGCCCCGGACGAGGCGCTCGACCCGGCGCGCATCGGACGCTTCATGCACGACATGCACGATGCGCTTGAGAGCTTCGAACCACCCGACTTTGCCCTCTGGTTCGACGGATTGGGGGCCCCGGGTCACGACCTGATCGTGCACCACGACATCGCGCCGTCGAACATTGTGGTGAAGTCGGACGGCACCCTCGCCGCCATCGACTGGGATGCCGCAGGACCGGGTACCCGACTGTGGGACTTGGCGTACGCCGCGCACTCCTTCGCCCCGCTGTACCAGGCCGATGGCGACCTTGCCAGCGCCTCGCGGCGTCTGCGGCGGCTCGTGGATGGGTACGGTCTGGACGACGAGCAACGCAAGGCTTTGGTGCCGCTACTGTCGATGCGGTCCAGGCGCATGTACGAGTTCTTGGACAAGATGCGCGCCACCGAAGCTGATCTGTGGACCGACCTGTGGCAGCGCGGCATCGGGACGGTCTGGAAGGCAGACGCCCAGTGGATCTACGACCACTCCGACGTGTGGGAAGGCGCCCTACTGGGCTAGGTTCTCCGCACCCGGAACCCACCAGCCCGCCACGTCGAGTATCTGCCGGGCCACCTCCTGACTGGGGGTGGCGTCGGTCGCGACCACCCCGTCGTCCAGGTCGATGCCGTCCAAAATCTCGTCCAACTCCCGCGATCGCGCGATGCTCAGGTCTCGCCGCCGGCCCACGGGTTCGCGCGCGGTGAGGCGTTCCACGCGCGTCTCGTCTGCGACCGTCACCCTCACCACGGAGACCTGCGCGGGCCCGACGCGCGACGCAAACACCCGGGCGTAGCGGTTGCGGTCCTCGGGGTCTTCCACCGCCCTGGCGACCACCACGCAGCCGTAGCCGCGCGCCCGATAGATCGGTGCGAGCGCGGTCACGTTCAGCCACATCAGGTGTTGCTGGAAGGGGTCGTTCACGGGCTCGGGCCGTGCCTGACACAGGGTGTCCGCGTCGATGAAGGCCACCCGCACGCCCGCGTCGCTCAGGACATCGACAATGGCCGATCCGGCAGCGGTCTTGCCCGCGCCCATCGCTCCGTTGACCACCAGCAGCCGCGTCGGAAGTGACTTCGCCATGCAGATCGAGCGCGCGTCCGCCGCATGGGTGCCGAACGACGGGATCCGCGTGTAGCCGATGCCGGTGTACAGCGCCACCGCTTCAGGCTGCGCCTGGCCCGTTGCAAGAACGAGCCTGGTTGCGCCCACGCGAAACGCCGCCCGCTCGATGGCGCCCATCATCACGCGAGCGTGGCCGTGGCCGCGGTGTTCTGACCGCACATACAGCCGCTTGATCTCCACGGTCCCTGGCCGGTCCGGGTGGTCGCGGGACCATCGGAGCAAGACGGTGCCGATGGGTTCGTCGGCCTCGGAGAGCGCGAGGATCACGACGACGATTCCGTCGGGGCTGATCGGGGTGACGAGCTCGGGTTCGCCGTAGCGGTGCCCGAGTTCCGCGTCGAGCTCTTGCCACAACGCGACGGCACGCGGATCGTCCGCGCCCACCGACTGCACCGAGATCATGTGCCGAGCGTATCGCCGCGGTGCCAGGAATAGCGGGTCCTGCGGGCCGGTTCCTTCCCCAGATGATGACGTGTCAACCAGCACTGTGAAAGGATGCGGCCGTGAAGAACATCGGCTTCCTGTCGTTTGGGTGGTACTCCAAGGCGCCAGGTTCCAAGGTCCGGACGCCCGGCGACCTGATGCACGACACGATCGCGCTGGCCGAGGCGGCCGAGGACGCGGGCATGGATGGCGCATGGATCCGCATCCACCACTTCGACCAGAACATGTCCTCCCCGTTCCCCATGCTCGCGGCCATGGGCGCGCGGACGGCCAGGGTTGAGCTGGGCACCGGCGTGATCAACATGCGCTACGAAAACCCGCTGTATATGGCGGAGGCCGCCGCGACGGCTGACCTCATCGCGGGCGGCCGCCTGCAATTGGGCGTCTCACGGGGGTCACCCGAGCCCGCCGCGGACGGGCCGGCAACGTTTGGGTACCCGCTGCGAGACGGCAAGCTCCCCGTCCAGGACGCCGCCGAACGCATCGCGCGTTTCCGGGAGGCCGTCTCCGGCGTCGGCATCGCGGAGCCCGGCTCGCACGCGCACGTGCTGCCCGGCAAGAAGTTGCCCATCACCCCGCAGTCCCCGGGACTCAGCGAGCGCATCTGGTACGGAGCGGGCAACACGGAGTCCGCGCGGCGCGTGGGTGCGCTGGGGATGCACCTCATGTCCTCGACACTCGTGCTTGAGGCCACCGGCGAGCCGTTAGCCGTGGTGCAGCACCGCCAGATCGAGGCGTTCCGCGAGTCGTGGCGCGAGGCGCGCCACGCCGGCGTTCCGCGCGTGTCCGTCTCCCGGTCCATCATGCCGATCGTCGACGACCAGACGCGGCTCTACTTTGGCCCGCTCCTCGAGCGCGACGCGATGGGCGGCAACAAGGACCAGGTGGGCGAGCTCGACGACGCCCTGGGCACGTTCGGGAAGTCGTATGTGGGTGACGTGGACAAGATTGTGCGAGAACTGCGCGAGGACGACGCGGTGGTGTCGGCCGATACCGTGCTCGTCACGATCCCCAACCAACTTGGCGCGGATTTCAACCGGACCACCTTCGACGCGCTCGTGGAGATTCGGGACCAGCTCTCGCGCGGGCACACGGGCTAAGCGGCGCTAGAGACCGCCGCCCGACTTCACGATGCGCGGCGCGGAGGGGTCCGCGTTGTCCACCACAATCTGCGCGCGCTCGGTGGGCGTACAGGTGCGCTGATAGTGGCGCTGGGTCTCGGTGTAGCGCAGATTGCTGGGCGCCTCGGGATCCGTGGGGAAGCCGTCCCTCACCGCCAGCCGCCTGTACGTCTCCTCGAAGGGCACGTCCAGGTAGATCGCCAAATTCAGATTGCCCACCACCTCGCGGCGCTGGAGCAGGACTCCGTCGAGCAACAGAATGGCGTGGGGTGCCGCCGTGAGCCACGGCGCGTCGACCGGCGTGTCCGTGTCGAGATCGTGAGACGTGGTCCTATATGTCAGGGTGCCGCGGGGGCCGAGCGGTTCCAGCAAGTCGGAGACCAGCCGCTCATAGTCGAAAGCCCCCGCCCAGTACCCCTCCCACGAGTCCCGACCCATCGCGTAGCGGATCGCCTTGGGGTAGTGGAAGTCGTCCACCGTGGCCTCGATAATGTCGGCGCCGCGGCCTCGCAGCACGTCCGCCAACTCGCGGCGCAGGATCGTCTTGCCCGACCCGTCGGGCCCGTCAATGCCCACCCGCGCCGGATGCGTCATGTGCTCGGCGGACCGCTCCATCACCGCGTCGGCAAGAGACGCGAGAACCTGGGCGCGGGCGTCGGAGATCATCAGGCCTTCGCCAACAGGCCCTTGATGGCGGAGGTGAAGAACGCGATGCCGTCGGTTCCCGTGCGACCGCCCTCGACGGAGTCCGGCCCAAAGCCGGGTTCGACCGCATGCTCCGGGTGCGGCATGAGGCCCACCACGTTGCCGCGCGTGTTGGTGATGCCGGCGATGTCGCGGCGTGAGCCGTTGGGGTTCCAGCCCACGTAGCGGAACGCCACGCGGCCCTCGCCCTCGAGTTCGTCGAGCGTGTGCTCGTCCGCCACGTACTGGCCGTCCTGGTTCTTCAGCGGGACCACGATCTCTTCACCCTCGCGGTATTCCGTGGTCCAGGCCGTCTCGGCGTTCTCCACGCGCAGTGTCTGGTCCCGGCACACAAAGTGAAGGTGCTCGTTCTTGATCATCGAGCCGGGCAGCAGGTGCACCTCGGTGAGCACCTGGAAGCCGTTGCAGATGCCCAGCACCGGCANNGTCGCCGTAGCTGAAGCCGCCGGGCAGGACGATGGCGTCGACGCCCTTGAGATCGGCGTCGGCGTGGAAGAGAGGGACCGCCTCCGCACCCGCGAGCCGCACGGCGCGCAAGGCGTCACGGTCGTCGAGCGAGCCGGGAAAGGTGACGACGCCGATGCGTGCGGTCACGCCAGCAGGTCCTTCTGACCGTTGGGCGCCTCCTCGGACTTGGCGTGGCCGCAGCCGCAATTGCCGCCGCACTCCTTCTGCTTGACGGAGACCACGTCTTCGATCACGGGGTTGCTCAGCAACGTCTCGGCGGCGTGCCGCACCTTGGCGAGCACCTCGTCGGTGATCTCGCCGTGCACCTTGAGCTCGAACCGCTTGCCCTGTCGGACCTCACGGAAGCCCTCGATGCCCAGGCGGGTAAGGGCGGCGCCGATGGCCTTGCCCTGAGGGTCGAGGATCTCGGGCTTGGGCATCACGTCAACGATGATTTTTGGCATGGGTGCAGTCTAGCGGCGCCGCGGGGTGCCGGATCGGCACTAGCAGACCCAGTTGTAGGTGATCTCCCGGAGGGTCAGCCAGGTGTCCACATCTCCGGAGTCCGAGATCCAATACGCGAAGCCGCCCTCGTAGACCGTCAAGGTGCCCACATCGTCTCCTGGCCCTGGGGCGATCACCATGCCCAGCGAGGTCGAAGCGCGGCCGGGCGCAGATGCCGCAGCGACGCCGCTGGTGTCCGGGACCGCCGCGCTCGCGTCGTCGGCCGTCGGCATCGGGAAGTCCTCCGGGTTGGCGGGCCGGAAAGAGAACCACACCTTGCCCTCATGCGCGAGGGTCTCGTCTGCGCACGCCGGGTAGAAGCGCACACCGTCGTAGGTTGCGAGCTGGGCGCCGGGACTTCCCAGATCAAGGCGTCCGTCGGGTCCTGGAAGCGGGGCAGGCGAGCCTCCAGGCGTGGCGCACGCACCGATGCCCACGAGCATTCCGGCCGCGAAGGCGACGGCAGCGGCGATGACGCGGAGTCTCCTCATACTGCTAGGACGCGCGGAAGCGCCGAAGCGTTGGGTTACCCCACCAGTCGGTCGTACGCCTCGAGATAGCGCTGGCGCGTCTTCTCGACCACGTCGTCCGGGAGCGCTGGCGGCGGCGCGTCGCCGTGACGGTCCCAGCCCGATGCCGGGGAGGTCAGCCAGTCGCGCACGTACTGCTTGTCGAAACTGGGTTGGGCGTGGCCAGGCTCCCACGTGTCGGCGGGCCAGAAGCGGCTGGAGTCAGGGGTCAGTACCTCGTCGGCCAGCACGATCGTGCCGTC
>DGBM01000237.1 GCA_002384765.1 Demequinaceae bacterium UBA4004 | reverse complement strand
GGCGTCACCGAGGCGGGCCCCGCGTTCCAAGGCACCATCAAGTCCGCCACCGCCTTCGGCGCCCTGTTGAGCCAGGGTATCGGCGACACCATTCGCGTGTCCCTGTCGGCGCCTCCGGTGGAGGAGGTCAAGGTCGGCATCCAGATTCTCCAGAGCCTCAATCTCAAGGAGCGCAAGCTCGAGATCGTGTCGTGCCCCTCATGCGGTCGCGCCCAGGTGGATGTGTATGAGTTGGCCGAGAAGGTGACCGCCGGACTCGAAGGTATGGAGGTCCCGCTGCGCGTGGCCGTCATGGGGTGCGTCGTGAACGGCCCTGGCGAAGCTCGCGAGGCCGACCTCGGGGTCGCCNNCGTCAAGGGCGAGGTGATCAAGACGGTCCCCGAATCCGCGATCGTCGAAACCCTGATCGAAGAGGCCATGAAGTTAGCCGCAACGATGGAACCGGTAGAGGGTGGTTCCCCGCAGGTCGTT
This sequence comes from Demequinaceae bacterium UBA4004, assembly GCA_002384765.1. The sequence goes on along the minus strand of DGBM01000237.1, from coordinate 15,598 downwards.
ACCGCGGGATGACCGATTCGCTGTTGCGCCGGGGCCAGTATTCAGTGGCGCCCGCGCAGCAGCGCGATGTGACCGAGGCGCGTGAACTATGCGCGACAGACCCCGTCGCGAATGTGGTGCCGGCGATGCACCTCGAGACGGCATCGCGGGCCGGAGCCATCCCCAAGGGGCTGTGGGTGGTGCGACGTCGCGGTCGCGGGTCGCGAGACCTGGCAGGTGTGCTGTGGTGCGGCGCGAACCTCACCGCGGTCCTGCCTACCGACGGCGACGAGGCCGACGACGCGAGGGCGGAGGTCGCCGCCGCGATCGTGGCGCGGCTGAGCAGGCCCGCCGCGCTGGTGGGCGACGCCGAACTGACGCTGGACCTGTGGGGAAGAGTCGAGCCGTGGTGGGGCCCGGCCCGGCAGCTGCGACCCCATCAGATCTCGATGGTGACGGACCGCGACCCCGAACCCGTCGAATCGTCTCGCGTGGGCGTGGAGCCGCTGAGGCAGGCGTCGATGGATGACTACCCGCACCTGTTGCCCGCTGCGGCCCACATGTTCATGGGCGAGGTGGGCTACGACCCCCTCCAGCATGGACGCGAGGCCTATGAAGACCGGCTCACTTACCTGGTGCGGGCCGGCTGCAGTTACATCATGTATGGGAATGTCCATGGCACGCGAGACGTGGTCTTCAAGGCCGAAGTGGGCGTCGTGGGTGGTGGCGTGGCACAGATCCAGGGCGTCTGGGTTCAGCCGAGCCTGCGCGGCCTTGGGTATGGGAGCGAGGGAATGGTTCAGCTGGTGAAGCGCGTCCGCGAGGATCACGCCGAGGCAGTGTCGCTCTATGTCAATGACTTCAACACGGCGGCCATCGGCGCGTACGCTGCGGCCGGTTTTGAGCGCGTCGGTACCTTCGCGACGGTGATGTTCTGAGCGTCGCCGTAGGCTGAGCATGTGCCACCAGTACTCGCTACACTCGTTCGGTGGCGCGCGATCGTGGCGACACTTGCGCTCCTAGCGCTGGCGGGGTGCGCGTCGGATCCGGAGCCGCCCGAGCGTCGCGCGATCGTGCCCCCGGAGCCGCTGGTGGAGGCGGTCAGCGCAGATCCCTCGGCGCCCGTACCTTCGGCGCCACGTGACCCGATCGTGCCCCACAACATCACCAGCGCGTCCTCGCTCACCGTGGTCGTGACGAAACACCGACCGCTCGATCCCGTCTCCTACGTGCCCGTCGACCTTGTGAAGGTCAGCGGGGTGCCGGGCGGCGCGGGGCAGCAGATGCGTGCGGAGGCGGCTGCGGCCATGACCCGGATGTATGAGAACGCGAAGGCCGCGGGCGTCCCGTTTCGCATTCTTACCGCCTACCGCTCCTACGGCTTCCAGCAAGGCGTGTACGGTAGCAATGTCCGCGCATCGGGCACGGCCGCAGCCGACCGTCACGTGGCGCGACCGGGGTACTCGGAGCATCAGACCGGGTTGACCGCAGACATCAATGATGTGTCGGCCAACAAGCTACAGCAGAGTTTTGGTGCGTCCGCTGCTGGTACGTGGGTGCGCGAGCATGCACACGAGCACGGCTTCATCATCAGCTATCCCGAGGGTGCTGAGGCGGTCACCGGCTACGTCTACGAACCGTGGCATGTGCGCTACGTGGGCGACGACGTGGCCCGGGACATGCACGCCACGGGGGTGGCCACCCTTCAGGAGTACTTCCACGTTGAGGCGTCTCCCAGTTACGAGTAGAGCCGCTGTGCCGCGTGACGGGCGGAGCGCGCCGCAGGCGGCGCCGCGGCAACTAGGCTTGCCCCATGCTTCGCATGTCCACACTCTTTGTCCGCACGCTCCGTGAAGACCCGGCCGATGCCGAGGTCGCCTCGCATCGGCTGCTCATCCGCGCCGGCTACATCCGCCGCGCCGCGCCCGGCATCTACACCTGGCTCCCGTTGGGGCTCAAGGTGCTCGCCAAGGTGGAGGCCGTGGTGCGCGAAGAGATGGACGCGGCGGGCGGCCAACAGGTCCACTTCCCGGCGCTGCTTCCGCGCGAGCCGTATGAGGTGACGGGACGCTGGACCGAGTACGGCCCCAACCTGTTCCGGCTCGCGGACCGCAAGGGCGCCGACTACCTGCTGGCCCCCACGCACGAGGAAATGTTCACGCTGCTGGTCAAGGACATGTACTCGTCGTACAAGGACCTGCCGCTCACCATCTATCAAATCCAGAACAAGTACCGCGACGAGGCCCGCCCCCGTGCCGGCCTGCTGCGTGGCCGCGAGTTCATCATGAAGGACTCATACAGCTTCGACGTCGACGACGAGGGACTCGAGCGGTCGTATCAGATCCAGCGAGACGCCTACATCAAGATCTTCGAACGCCTGGGCATCGAGTACGTCATCGTGCAGGCCCAGTCCGGGGCGATGGGAGGATCCACGTCGGAGGAGTTCCTGTCGCCCACCGACGTGGGGGAGGACACGTACGTCCGCTCGGCGGGAGGCTACGCGGCCAACGTCGAGGCGGTGACGACCCCGATCCCGCCAGCGATTGACTTCGCAGACGCCCCTGCGGCCCACGTCGAGGACACCCCCGACACGCCCACCATCGCCACGCTCGTCGATGTGGCCAACGCGCGTCACCCGCGCCCGGACCGCCCGTGGACGGCGGCTGACACCCTCAAGAATGTGGTGCTCGCCCTGACGTCTCCCACAGGAGAGCGGTCGCTGCTCGTGGTCGGCATCCCTGGCGACCGCGAGGCCGACATGACGCGCCTCGAGGCCGCCCTCGCGCCGGCCACCGTGGAGGCCGCCAACGAGGACGACTTCAAGGCTCACCCCGAGCTCGTGAAGGGCTACATCGGCCCGGGCGCCCTGGGGCCGCAGGCACGCGCTACGGGTGTGTCGCGCGGCGACGAGGGCGACACCGCCATTGCGTACCTCGTGGATCCGCGCATTGTCGACGGCACCCGTTGGGTGACCGGCGCCGACGCACCCGGCCGGCACGTGTTCGAGCTCACGATGGGCCGCGACTTTACGGCCGACGGCACGATCGAGGGCGCCGAGGTGCGCGCCGGCGATGAGGCGCCCGACGGTTCCGGACCGCTCGAGCTCGCACGCGGCGTCGAGATCGGCCACATCTTCCAGTTGGGCCGCAAGTATGCGGAGGCGCTCGACCTCAAGGTGCTCGACGTCCACGGCAAGCAGGTGACGGTCACGATGGGTTCCTACGGCATCGGCGTGACCCGTGCCGTGGCGCTACTTGCGGAGCATCATCACGACGAGCTGGGCCTCACCTGGCCGATCCAGGTTGCGCCGTATCACGTGCACGTCATGGCGGCGGGCAAGGACGAGGCGGTGTTCGCTGCGGCAGAGCAGGTCGCGTCGGGACTTGAGGCGGCAGGCGTTGAGGTGCTGTACGACGACCGACCCAAGGTATCCCCTGGAGTAAAGTTCAAGGATTCAGAGTTGCTCGGTGCGCCCTACATCCTGGTCATCGGACGCGGACTCGAGAACGGGACCGTCGAGTTTAAGAACAGGGTCACGGGAGAATCGGCGGAGATCCCCGTAGCCGAGGCCGTGACGGCGGTGGCCACGGCGGTGCGCGAGGCGCTTGCCGGGTAGTGAGGTTCTCATGACGGCCATTTGGGCGCACCGTGGCTCGCGTTTGCGGGCGCCTGAGAACACGATGGCGGCGTTCGCTCTCGCGGTCGCCGACCGGGCGGACGGCATCGAGCTGGACGTGCACCTGACGGCCGACGGGCACCTCGTGGTGAGGCACGACGCGACTGTCATCGTGCCCGACGGCTCGACGGCGCTCATTCGGGACCTGACGCTGCGCGAGTTGGACGGTGTGGACGTGGGCGACGACGCGTCTGGCGCCCTGCGCATCCCGCGGTTGCACGAGGTGCTCGACCTGCTCGCGCCCACGGACGTGATACGCAACATTGAGGCGAAGAACGGCCCTGTGCTGTACCCGGGAATCGAGGACGCGCTGATCGCGGCACACCGCGCGTCTGGAATGGGGGAGCGCCTCGTCTACTCGTCCTTCAATCACGTCACGCTGGTGGCGCTTCGTGAGCGCGAGCGTTCGCTCGCTATTGCCCCGCTCTACGAGGAGGCGCTGGTGGACCCCTGGGTCTATGCGAGTCACATCGGTGCGGATGCCGTGCACGCGCACTACGCCACCCTCGGGCTCCCAGGGATGATCGAGGGCTTCAAGGAATCTGGCATTGCGGTGCGGGCTTGGACGGTGAACGACCCGGCCGACTGGCGCGCGCTGGCGCGCGCTGGCATCGACGCGATCATCACGGATGATCCGGCCGCGGCTATCGCGGTGCGAGACGAGGTCGAGGGGCGATAGTTGCAGTCGCCCCCTACGTGGGTCGCCTGCCTGCGGTGAGGCCACTGAGGCGGTCGTGAGCGGGGCGGGACCGTGACGCATCGCGGGTTCGGTGAGTGCTCTTGTGGGCAGAGGTATCCCGGTGCGTCTGGGTCACGCCGCGTTTCGGGCGGAGTTCTCCTGTGTGGCGGGGTCATGCGGCGTCCTCTCTGGCTGCGTCGTTCCGGGCAGAGTTCTCCCGGGCTTCGGTGGATGCCGTCTCGCTGGCGGTGCTTGAGACGGAGTTCTCCCGGAGCCGCCCCCGGTTTCCCAGACACGTTGTGTGTTGATCATGCCGCAATTTCGGCACGTGCGTGAAGGTCTTCGTAGGTCGCGGGGCTGAGGGAGCGGCCGAGGTGGTCGGTCAGGGCGGTGTGGCGCCGGACGGGGTTGTAGAACCCTTTGATCCATTCGAAGATCGCCGAGGCGAGCTCGACGCGGGTGACCCAGGAGCGCCGGTCGAGCAGTTCGCGTTGCATGGTTGACCAGAACGACTCGATGAGAGCGTTGTCCACGCTGGAGGCGACCCTTCCCCATGGAGCCCAGCAGGCCGGCCTGGCGCAGCCGGCGACCAAAAATCCAGGACGTGTATTGAGCTCCTAGATCGGCGTGGGCGATGGTGCCGGGCCTGGGTCGGCGTTGCCAGCGGGCCATCTGGAGGGCGTCCGTGACGAGCTCGGCGGTTGCCCGATCACCAATCGACCAGCCCAAGCAGCGGCGGGAGAACGCATCGATGACCGCGCAGCAATACACCCACCCGTCACGAGCCCGGTGCTGAGTGATGTCGGTGAACCACACTCGGTCAGGCGCGTCAGCCCGGAACTGGCGTCTCACGAGGTCCTTGTGGGGTGCTGGCGCTGGCTTCCACGAGCGGTTCTTGCGCACATGAGCCACGCCTCGCGGTCCTGCTTGACGCAGCAGGCGTGCCACACGCTTACGACCACACAGCACGCCGTGTTCGATCGACAGTTCGTCATGGATCCGTTTGGCTCCGTAGTTGCCGCGCGAATCACGGTGGACCCGGCAGATCAGGTCCGTCAACGCCCGGTCCTCGATCTCGCGCGGTGACGGGGCCCGTTCCAGCCACTCGTAGTAGCCAGCACGGGACACCTTCAGTTTCCGGCACGTCACCGCGACGGGGATCCCGTCGCGGCTGAGCTCAAGGACGAGTCGGAAACTCATTATGGGAGCACGTTCTCCCGAGCAGAGTAGGCGCTGGCGCGTTTGACAATCTCAAGTTCCATCTCGAGAACCCGGTTCTTAGGACGCAACTCGACCAACTCGCGCCGCTCCTCGGTTGTGAGTCCTTCCTTGCGTCCCGCGTTGATGTCGTCCTGCTTCATCCACCTGCGCAGACACGACTCGCTGATCCCCAAACCGCTGGCGACCCGCGCGACCGGCTCTCCCTGACGGACCAGATCCAACGCTCGGCGCCGACACTCCGGCGATTTCGCTTGTGGCATTCCGAACTCCTCTCGGGAACATCATCCCAAGTCAGGTGTCCGGAAAAGCGGGGTTGGCTCCGCGCGGGCTGCGTCGCTGAGGTAGGTGTTCGCATAGGCCCATTCGGTGGCGAGGGTGCGGTTGAAGCGTTCGGCTTTGCCGTTTGTCTGGGGCCGGTCGGGGCGTGTCCAAATGTAGTTGGCGTCACCCAATGAGTCCTGGAAGTCGCGGGATCGGTAACAGGCGCCGTTGTCGGTCATCACGGCGGTGACGGTGATGCCCGCAGTGTTGAAGAACTGGGTGGCCCTTCGCCAGAAAACTGCGGCAGTCTCCTTCTTCTCGTCGTTCAAGATCTCGGAATGGGCGAGCCTTGAGTGGTCATCGATGGCGTGGTGGAGAAACGAGTAGCCGCGTCCTGTGGTGGCGTGCCCGTTGTTGTTCTTGACTGCCTTGGCTCGACCCAGGGTGCGGTGTCCACCACCATGGGGATCCGTCCGAGTTTCTTGATGTCCACGTGCACGAGTTCACCGGGACGGGCTCTCTCGTAGCGAACAGGCGTGGCACGTCTGACCGGTAGCTTGGTCGAGGTGGTGCAGAAGTGGCATCTGGTGGCGATCGAGCACCCGTCCGACAGTGGAGCGGGGAACGTGCAGGTGGTAGCTGATGCGGTGCGGACCCCACCGGCGGGTGACACGCAGCGCCACGATTCTTCTTTCTAACCGTGCTGGACACCGCGATGGCGACCGATGTGGTCGTGACGACAGGTCTGACGTTGGCAAGCCCGCACGGAAACGATCAGCCCATTTCTTCGCGGTCGCCAGCGAGCACTGGAAGCGCTCGCCCGCAGGACGGTGTGACCATCCGTCCTGAACAACGAGAACAGCGAGCCGACGGCGCCCCTCGGGCGTCAACGGGGCATGAGCGTGACTCACGAAGACATCCGGTTGCGACAGTGAGTGTGGTAACCCACATCGTGCCGGAGGTCTTCGCTAACTCAAACAATCACAACGTCCTGGGGAACTATGCAGTTAGTAGTCGCAACCGTTGCCCGGCGACTGGAGGGATCCGGTCGCCGAGATCATCTGCGCCGAGGTGCTCTTGTATGCGGAACTCAAATGGTATCCCGAGGTGGTCCAGTCGTAAAGCACTGCGCCGCCGCCGCTTGAAACGTGGAAATGCTCGGTCGTGCCGCTGGATGTCGCCCACAGCATCACGTAGTAGTTGTAGCAGTTCTTGGCGCCGAACGGTACATCGACGGCCGAAGCTGTAACACTGGAGCCGACAACAGCAATCCCCGCGATGGCTGCGGTTGCTGCGAAGCGAGCGAACTTGGATTGGGCGAAAGGTAGTGAACGCATGTTTAATCCTCTCCTGACTTTGGAACCTGCCGCAGACTGAGAGACCGTCGTGTGCTTCGGTCGCCGAGCCAGCAATCCGACGCTAGCGCAGTCAGCCTTCAGCATTCATTGACTTTTGGTTAGCGTTGCGTGAATAGTGAATGCACCTGTCAGGCCTGTGGTACGAATGTGCGTGTGATCAGTTGTAATGCGACATTGCGGGCGTGCGGCGTCGTGATCGTCCTGATCTCGCTAGTAACCGGTTGTAGTTGGGCTAGCAGCAATGGGTCCCTGCCGCGAGATGCGCAGGCGTCCGAAGCAACGTTGGTGCCGACCGTTGGCGCGGGTGTGCCGGGCACGACAGTGACCAGTTCGTCAGGCGCTGTGCCGACGTGGGTCTTCGAGGTCGCCGAAGACGAATGGGCGCTCGCCTTACAGAAGTCGCCAGGCTTGGCGCGGCCAGAGGTTGAGTTCTTGAGGGCATCGACGCCGCTCGACTTCGCGGACAGTTACGTGGCATGCATGCACGACGCCGGTTTTCCGGCTGTGACTCTCATGATCGACGGTGGAGTGTCCTCTGGCCAACTCGAGGAGGAGAGCTTCGACGCATACCTGCTTGCGGACTATGAGTGCGCAGTCCGCTACGCGATCAACCCCACTTACTACGCGCCCTACTCGGACGAGCAGATGGAACTCATCTACGACTTCTACGCCGAAGACCTGATCCCATGTATCACGTCACTCGGATTCACAGTGGGCGAAATGCCCGCGTTCGAGGTGTTTGCTGAGCGAGAGCTTGGGGGCGATCCGTGGAACCCTGTCCAACTGGCTGCAGGCACTGACTACGACGTCTACATGCAGATTCACGAGTCATGTGAAACCGTCCCAGACGGCCTCTACTAGTGATGGGGAACGCCAGCGCGCGAGGGAATAGCGCGATCCGCAGGACTCTCGGGACTCTCGGCGCGCTCGTAGTCGTCGTCGGAGCAATGGCGGTGGTCTGGGCCGTGGGTGTGATGGCCCATCCGGTGCCAGAGCCTTCCGAGCCTGAGCCTGTGACGGTGCGGGTGGTGGAGGGTACGGTTGAGGACTCGTCTCAGTACAGCGCCGTCATCGAGCGGGAAACCTTGGTCCCGGTGTTGAACCGCGCAACGGGGACGTTGACGGCGATGCCGTCGGACCACGTCATTCGGATATCTGCAGGCGACCAGCTGTACGAAGTAGACGAACGACCGGTGACAGTGGCGGTGGGCACTGTGCCGATGTACCGCGACATCGCGCGTGGCGCAGCCGGTGAGGACGTGCGGCAGGCCCAGCAGATGCTCGCGGACGCTGGTCTCCTTTCGGGTCCGGTCGACGGTGTGGCGGGCCAGCAGTTCGTGAATGCGGTTCGCGCGTGGCAACGCGATCTGTACGTCGACGACACCGGAGTTATTGGCATCGGCGATATCGTGTTTATTCCGCAGCTCCCGGCCGCTGTCGCAGTGAGCACCGAATATGCGGTGGGTGCCATACTTGTCGGTGGCGAGCCGCTCCTGACGCCGATAGCTGCGCAAGCCTCCACCTCAATCGTGGTACCCGAGACCCAGAGTGCGGAAATTCCTGCGGGGGCAGCGGTCACCGTCGTGGTGGGCGAGCAAGAGATCGATGGCAAGGTCGGGGACCGGCAGGCCACCGAGTCTGGAAATACACGTGTCGAGATCACGAGTCCCGACGATTCACCTTTGTGCGATCAGGGCTGCGCTGAGAGCCTGGATCAGTTGAGTACCGCGGTCCTCGCAACCGTGGTCCGAGTGCCGCAGACCTCAGGGCTGACAGTTCCGGTCACGGCGCTGTGGACGGATGAGGCTGGCGGTGTGAGCCTCCGGCCGCTGGTCGGGGAACCCGTGGATGTTGAGATAGCCGCCTCGGCTACAGGAATTGCCGTGGTGGAAGGGGAGGGCGTCGTGGCCGGCATGGCCGTTCTCGTCGCAGAGGGCGGGACAGGATGATGCCGCTGGTCGCCCGCGACGTCACATTTGGATATCGTCCACGCCAGACCGTGATTGACGGGTGGTCAGACAACTTCCAATCAGGCGAGACGGTCGCGATCACAGGGCCGAGCGGCTGCGGCAAGTCGTCGCTGCTGTTTCTCCTCGGTACTATGCTGCGGCCGCGCAGCGGGTCGATCGTGGTGGACGGGCACGAGGTTGGCAACATGTCGGACAGCCAGCGCTCTCGGTTGCGGTCGCGGGTGTTCGGCTTTGTCTTCCAGGATGCGAGCCTCGACCCGCACCGGAGTGTGCTCGACAATATTCTGTTGCCAGCGGCATATCGCGGCGAGCGACGTGCCCAATGGCTCGATCGTGCACACACTCTGGTCGCCGCGGTTGGCGTCGAGGTGCCGTTGGAGCGCAGGCCTGGCGAGATTTCGGGGGGCCAGGCCCAGCGCATCGCGCTCGCCCGCGCCCTGCTGCATGAGCCCCGCGTGATCCTTGCCGACGAGCCCACAGGCAATCTCGACTCCGAAACGTCTACGAAGGTCATGGACGTGCTCGCGCGTGCGGCTCACGCTGGCGCGACGGTCGTGATTGTTACGCACGACCCCGAGGTAGTCCGGGCATGCGATCGGAAAACTGAGCTCACCGGCAGCGCCGTTACTGGGCGCGACGTACAAACAGTGTCGTGATCGCTCTACTCGAGGAGGTACTCCGGGATGCGCGAGCGCGCCGCGGCGCGACTGCGCTTGCGATTGCAACGACCGCCGTCGCCTACGCGGCGACACTCCTCATTTTCGGTTCATCGGTGGCTGCGGGCTTCGCCGCGCTCGACGCCCTTGAGAGTGTAGATTCGCGAACAATCGTCGTGCGTTTTGACTCAAGCCTCGATGTATCGCTGGACGATGTGCGAGCGGTGCAGGCACTTGAGCCGGTGTCCGCCATGGTTGTGCTTGGCCCAGCCCGCGACGCGTGGTCAACCGCTGTCGGGCCACGACGTCCCGTCGCCCTGAGGACCTGCCTTGCGGGCACTGAGGCCGTGTGCGAGGCCGCTCCCGATGGAGTCGCAATTGACGCGGCGGCCTCTCGGGGCGCGCTCGACTCAATGGGATTCACGGGTTCGCGGGGTGTTCTGGAGGACTCCACTCACGCGGTGTACGTCGTCGACGAGGCGCGAACGTCGCTGCTGACCTATGGCACTCTCGACAACACGGCTATTGCCACAGGGCCCGCGAGCGACCAGGACGTCGCCTTGATTGTGATCGAGGCGGCCTCGTCCCAGCACGTGCGTGTCTTGACGAGCGCGATCGCCGACTCTCTTTCGGGGTTCGATGGTTCGAAGATCTCGATCGAGTCTAGCCCCGAGATCGGAGACCTGCGCAGCCGCATCGCGGGGTCGAGCTTTGAGAGTGCGCGCTTCGTGACGCTTGCCATCATGGTGGGTGGCGCAGCGGTTCTTGCCCTGAGCGAGCTCGCCGTCGCGCGGTCACGTCGGCGAACGATGGGCCTGAGGCGCGCTATCGGTGCGTCTCGGCGTCAACTCGCTCTGGGCATTCTGCTCCAGGGCATCCTAACGGGGGCCGTTGGTATTACCATCGGCGGCGGCGTGTCACTATGGATTCTCGCCATCACCGGGGTTGCCGTCTCTCTCACATTTGCTGCCGCGGTTGCCGTGATCCTCCAGACAGTGGTCGTGGCGGCATCCGCTGTACCTGCCGCATACGCGTCCCGCAGGGATCCAGCACGGGAACTCCGGATACCGTGACGCTTTGCCCGGTACGCGTTGGCCAGTCGGCCAACCATGCGGTTGGCGATTCACTATGCCCTGTCGAATGCCGCCGTCTCAAGGGCCAATGCTCCAATCAGATAACACGATTGCGCGAGCGCTAGGTATGAGCAATACTCGTTGAGACCCCGGGAAGACCGGGCCGGGGACAATCTCTGCCGGGCACAAAGTGCAACCACTGCCGCACGCCACGACCGCGCCATCATGGGCTCGAAATGAGGAACTAGACAGTTCCAGTTCGACCCCGGAGGCTTCTCCTACGTCAACAACGATCCGGGTCAGTACACCTAGGGGATGACCGTCAGCCCTGGAAGCGTCGGCACATCGGCCGCCGTGAAGCCATCGGTGCGCATCGCCCTCGCGTAGGCGTCAAATGATGCGTTGAGGAGCCACGCGGCGTCGTCTGCAGAAGCGCCATCGAGTAGCGCCGCGTACCGCCACGCCAAATCCGCTTCGAGCGAGCGTTCGAGAGAGCGTCTCGAGTCAGGGTCGAGCAGGTCCGTGTCCCTCACTTGGTACAACGGTGTGCGGGGATCCGCATCGAGCAGCGTGGCGAGGGTGTCGGAACGTTCGGCGTGAAGGCGGGACCTGCCGAGCGCGTCGGTCCTGCGCGGCCCAAACTCCTGCGCCGCGAGCGTCTCGTACGCAAAGCGCGCCTCGTCCTCCTTCAGCGCGAGGACTGTCAGTGTTTCCTGTGCAAGGCCCGTTGATGCCACGCCAGTAGTCGCGGTGGGAACGAAGCCAGCGGTGAAGTTGATCGAGCCGTCCGCGAGGGGGAACCACCGAGGGTCTGCGTCGCCGGGGGTTTCATCGGTGGCGTCGGCTTCGCCGGTGGGAGGCGCCGTGGGAGCAGCCGACGCAGTGGCGGCCTCCGCCTCGGCCTGCGCGGCAGTGGCCTCCTCCACGGCCCACAGTTCGCGCAACGCCCACTCGAGATCCATCGACCGGGCAAGGAAGGCGAGATCAGCGTCGGCCGTGGTGGCGGCGACGGTAGCGGCGATCTCGCGCGCCGTGGCGACCGCGTCCGAAAGCGTGGGCTGGAGGGTGGGGGACGTGGTCGCGTCATCGTCCGACGACGGGCTAGCAGAGGGGTACGCGACATACACTCCGCCGAGCACCTCAAGATGAGCCGCGGCGGCGTCGGACGCCCCCACCGCAACTTCGTCGGCGTCGGCGCCCTCCCGCCCGGCAGCCTCGACAATCCCTGCCACTGCGTCGGCGAGCGAATCCCGAGCGACGGTGACCTCGTCTGGCGAGGGAAACGCGGGGGGATCGCCCTCCAAGCGAACCCCGCAGCCCGATAACGTCACCGCCACGGCCCCCACAAGAATCGCCACGCACACCCTTGAACTGACCGAGCCGCCGCCCCATTCCAGAACCGCCATGCGCGTAGTCTCCCACGCGCCGCTGGCGGGCCGTAGAATCGGGGGGCGAGTACAAGTGAAGCAACGGAACGCGCGTGAGCGCGCAGGGAGGCAGCGAATGAAACTCGACGACCGCATCGCTGACCTGGCGGGACCAGTGGCAGAGGCCGTGGGCCTCATGGTGGACTCCGTGACGGTGTCCGCGGCTGGAAAGCACACCCGTGTGCTCGTGACCGTTGATCTTCCTCAGGACGCCGTCGGATCGGCGGACCTCGACACCGTGGCTGCGGCCTCGCGCGCCATCGGCGACGCGCTCGATGAGGCGAACGTCCCTTCCGGTGCTTACCTCCTCGAGGTCTCGACACCCGGCACCGATCGGCCCCTCACGTTGCGCAGGCACTTCTTGCGCGCGCGCACGCGGCTGGTGACGCTGGAGATGGCGAATGGCGATGCGGTGACGGGGCGAATCATCGAGGTGACGGACACCGATCTGGTTCTCGACCACGATGGCGAGGTCCGCACGGTCGCGCTTGCCGACGTGACGCTCGGACGCGTGCAGGTCGAAATGAAGCGACTCGACTGAGGCCAACGGGCCCAGCCGACAGAACGGACGGAACACAACGTGGACATCGACATGGTGACCCTCAGGGGACTCGAAAAGGAGCGCGATCTCAAGCTCGACGTGCTGATCGACGCGATCGAGCAGGCCCTGCTCAGCGCCTATCACAAGACCCCTGGCGCATACGCTCACGCCAGAGCCATCGTGGACCGCGACTCTGGCAAGGTGTCGATCCACGCCCGCGAGGAGACAGAGGACGGGCTGCCCGGCCCCGAGTTCGAGCACACTCCGCACGACTTCGGCCGGATTGCGACCGCGACCGCTCGGCAGGTGATAGTGCAGCGGCTTCGCCAAGCGGGCGACGATGCCGTGCTGGGCCAGTACGCCGACAAGGAGGGCACGCTGGTCTCCGGCGTCATTCAGCAGAGCGCCGACCCCCGCAACGTGCACGTCGATGTGGGAGACGTCGAGGCGCTGTTGCCCGGCCACGAGCAGGTGCCGACGGAAACGTACGTCCACGGCGAGCGACTGCGCGGCTACGTGCTCACGGTCGCGCGCGGCGCCAAGGGCCCCTCGATCACCCTGTCCCGCACCCACCCCGGGCTGGTGCGCAAACTGTTTGAGATGGAGGTGCCCGAGATCGCCGACGGCACCGTGGAGATCATGAGCCTGGCCCGCGAGGCCGGTCACCGTTCCAAGATGGCCGTCCGGGCCACCGTTCCCGGCGTGAATGCCAAGGGCGCGTGCATCGGCCCGATGGGCGCCCGAGTGCGCGCCGTCATGAGCGAATTGCGTGGCGAAAAGATCGACATTGTCGATTGGGACGACGACCCGGCCACGTTCGTCGGCAATGCGCTGTCGCCCTCGCGAGTGGTGTCGGTGACCGTGGTGGATGCCGAGGCACGGGCCGCTCGCGTGATCGTGCCGGACTATCACCTGTCGCTCGCGATCGGCAAGGAAGGCCAGAATGCGCGCCTTGCGGCGCGGCTCACGGGCTGGCGCATCGACATCCGATCTGACGAAGCACCGCAGGAGCAAGGTGACCCGAACTGATCGAGCGCGCTAGACTGGGTGGGCCGAACGTCGAGCCGGGCTCTGACGCGCGCCCCACAGGACATGTGCCTGTGCGCACGTGCGTGGGATGTCGACGGCAAGACGCTCGGTCGGTTCTTGTGCGAGTGGTGCTGACCGACGGCCGCCTAGCGGTCGACGAATCAGCAGTCGCGCCGGGTCGGGGAGCATGGCTCCATCCGGACGGGCGTTGCCTCTCGCACGCGACGAGGCGCCACGCATTTGGCCGCGCATTTCGCACGGCAACCTTCGATGCGTCGGGGCTCGTCGAGCATCCGGCGTTCCGCTCGACAAGCGGACCGTAGCCCACCCATCGACCGGACAGGATGAAAGCCCATGGTCATCCAATGAGTACCCGTAAATGAGTACCCCGCAGTAACGATGGTTCGACCCTGTCTTGGTCGGACCGAGACAGGAGAATTGTGGCTAAGCCCCGCGTTCACGAGATCGCGAAGGAGCTCGGTGTTCCGAGCAAGGACCTCATTGCCAAACTGAACGAACTTGGCGAATACGTCAAGGGTCCCTCGTCGACCCTTGAGGCGCCCGTCGTGCGTAAGGCCAAAGAGGCCTTCCCCGCGCCCGCGACGCCGCCCACGTCGGAGCCCGCGAGCAAGCCGGCGGTGTCCAAGCCGGCGCCCCGGCCCGCCGCCCCCAAGCCGGCAGCGTCCGAACCCGAGCCCGCGCGGGAGCCTCAGGGCTCCGAGTCGGTGCCGGCGGCGAGCAAGCCTGCCGAGGCTGCCCCGTCGGCTTCCGCCGACAGGCCGGAGCCAGCAGCGGCGTCGGACAAGACGGCGAAGGCCGCCACTGACGACAAGAAGCCGGTAGCACCGCTTCCGAGCGACATGCCGCGCCCTCGTCCCCGACCGGGCGGCAACAATCCTTTCCAGCCTCGTCCCGGCGCGCCGCGTCAGCGACCGGGCGGCAACAACCCGTTCCAAGCCGCTCGCGGAGGCGCACCGCGCCCGCGTCCGGGTGGCGCACCCGGCGCAACGCCAGGTGCCCGTCCCGGCGCTCCTGCTGCCGGCGGTCGTCCCGCTGCAGGCGGCGCGCGTCCAGGCGGCTTCGCGCCGCGTACCGGCGCGGCCCCTGGTGGCGCTCCGGCCGGACAGCGTCCCGGCTTCGGCGGTCCTCCTGGTAGCCGTCCGGCTGCCGGTGGACGCGGCCGAGGCGGCGGCACGGCTGGTGCCTTCGGTCGCCAAGGCGGCCGCCCCACACGGGGACGGAAGTCCAAGCGCGCCAAGCGGATGGAGTACGAGCAGCAGCAGGCCCCGTCGATCGGCGGCGTGCAGATTCCGCGAGGCGACGGCAGCACGCCGCTTCGCCTGCGCCGCGGCGCAACGCTGAGCGACTTTGCCGACCGCATCGACGTCAACCCCGCCTCGCTGGTGACGGTCCTGTTCCACTTGGGCGAAATGGCCACGGCCACGCAGTCGCTCGACGAGGAGACCTTCCAGGCCCTCGGCGAGGAACTGGGTTACAAGATCACGATCGTCTCGCCCGAGGAGGAGGACCGCGAACTGCTCGAGGACTTCGGCCTCGACCTTGAGGCGGAGCTCGAGGCGGAGACGGACGAGGACCTCGAGGTTCGCCCGCCCGTCGTCACGGTCATGGGTCACGTCGGCCACGGCAAGACCCGCCTGCTCGACAGCATCCGGTCGGCGAAGGTGGGCGAGGGTGAGGCCGGTGGCATCACCCAGCACATCGGCGCCT
>DGBM01000069.1 GCA_002384765.1 Demequinaceae bacterium UBA4004 | reverse complement strand
GGACGACATCGACTGGGCGGACGTGTCGCCGGCTGGCTCCGCCAAGTTCTTGGCGCGTGCATGGCGGCTGGCGCGGGACGTCTCCAGCGAGCCCGGCGTCGAGCCCGCCGCAGGCGACCGCGACCTGCGGGCCGTGACGCATCGGACCCTTGCCGACGCGGCCGAACTGGTCGAGTCGTTCCGCTTCAACGTGGTCGTGGCGCGCGTGATGGAATTGGTGAACGCGACCCGCAAGGCGATCGACTCCGGCCCCGGCGCCGCCGACCCGGCCGTCCGCGAGGCCGCCGAGGTGGTCGCCAAGCTGCTCAGCCTGTTCGCGCCGTACTGCGCGGAGGACATGTGGTCGATGCTGGGCCACAGCGACCTGGTGGCCCTGTCGGGGCTACCGGAGGTGGACGACGCCCTGTTGGTCCAAGAAACCGTGACGTGCGTGGTGCAGGTGATGGGCAAGGTGCGGGACCGGCTCGAGGTGTCGCCCGAGTCGACCGAGCACCAGTTGCGTCAGCTCGCCTTGGCATCCCCGAACGTTCAACGGGCCATGGACGGCGCCGCCGTCCGCACGGTGATCGTGCGTCCGCCCGGGCTCGTCAATGTCGTCCTCAGCAAGTAGGCCCGCGTGAATCATCGAGTGGTAGTGGCGACGGACTCGTCGTCATGCCTGCCCGCCGAACTCGCGCAGGCCTGGCGCGTGGCGGTAGCCCCGCTCCAGATCATCATCGATGATGAGCCCTTCAGCGAGGGCGGCGACGTGTCGCCACTCCAGGTGGTTCATTCGCTCGTCTCCGGCCGCAAGGTCGGCACGTCCCAACCAGGTCCGCAGGCGCTCATGGACGTTGCCGAATGGGCGAAGGCCAATGGCGCCGAGTCGCTCGTCTTTGTCTCGCTCTCCGCCAAGATCTCGGGGACCGCTCAGGCCATGAAGTCCGTCGCCGAGCGCGCGCCGGTGCCGGTGACTGTGGTCGATTCGCGGACGGCGGGCCTCGCGGCGGGTTTGGCGGTGCTGTCCGCCAGTGCTGTGGCTGCGGCCGGCGGTGGGTACCTGGACGTGGTTGCGGAGGCTGAGCGCGCCTCCCGTTCGTCGATGTCCCTGTTCTCGCCAGACTCCCTCGAGTACCTGAGGCGTGGAGGGCGGGTCGGCCCCGCCGTGGCCGCGGTGGGCAGGGCGCTTGGAGTCAAGCCTGAACTTGGCCTCGTCGACGGTGACGTGGTCTCGATCGCACGGCATAGGTCGTCCCACAAGGCTCGCGCTGCCATGCTTGACCGCGTTGCGTCACACGCCGCCACGATGCGTCATCCGGTGATCGGCATCATGACCTTGCCCGGGGACGACGATCTGGTCACCGACGCCCGGCAGGTTCTGTCGACACGCGGAGACTGGCCCGTGCTCCAGGCGGGGCTGTCGGCCGCTCTCGCCGCGCACGCTGGGCCGGGCACGCTCGCGGTTGCCGTGGTTGACGTGCACCCTGACGTGGCCGCGAGCCTGTAGGCCCGTTGGCGTCGTCCACAGGATTCGTGCGGGCCTTCGTTTCCCCGGTCCGTGCGTGCGAGCGAGGGTGGTCTCAGCGTCCGTCCTAACGTCCCCGTATGGACGCGACGGGGGATGTCACCGCTCGGGTAGACCATGCGCTGCGGCGGGCTGCGGCACGTGCCTACGGGGCCGCGCACGGCGCGCTCGGGGAGGGTCATGACGCATCCCAGCCGCCGCGGTGGCGCTGGGACGTCTCGCCACGGGTGATCGTGACCTTGGGCGTGGTTGCCGCCATCGCGGGAGCGCTCGTGGTCTGGGCGCCGCGCCCCATGTCAGCCATGATTGCGCCCTCGCCGGACGCCACTGTGGAGTCTCGGCTGCCTTCCGACGCGAGCGTGGTGCTTGTGAGTGTCCACGTGGCGGGGGCCGTGTTGCGGCCCGGGGTGTACGAGCTCTCCGTCGGAAGCCGGGTCACCGACGCGATCGCCGCCGCGGGCGGTCCGATCGACGGCGCTCAACTCGACGCGATCAACCTGGCTCGTCGGGTCACCGACGGCGAGCAGGTGCGCGTGCCGTCACATGACGATCCGGGCGCGAGCGTTGGAGTCTCAGCCGACGGCCGCATCAACATCAACACGGCGGCGGCCGCACAGCTTGAAGACCTGCCGGGGGTGGGTCCGGTGCTGGCCGACCGCATCGTCGAGTACCGAGAACAGCACGGGCCGTTCGCATCCGTGGCGGCACTTGAAGCCGTCGCGGGCCTGGGTCCGGCGATCATTGCGGGCCTGGCGGACTCGGCCGCCGTGTGACAGAGCACGACGCCCGGCTGCTGCCCTCCGCCGCATGCGCCATCATCACGTGCGCTTGGGTCGGCGCTGACGGCGCATGGGCCGTAGCGGCGGCGGTGTGGGGTGGCGCCCTGGTGCTGGCGCTGCCGGTCGCGGTACTGCTCGGGCGAGCAGCGCGCGGGAGCGAGCGGCGGGCCCCGCGGGTGCGGCTCCGGCGGAACAGCGAGATCTCTTGGCTTGTCGCCTTCACATGCCTGATGGTGACGATCGTGGTCGCGACGGCCGCGTTGAGCGCGCGCGAGCACGTGCCGCAGGACATCGTGAATGCGATCCGGGCGCACGCGCACGTGGAGATGGTGGGAGTCGTGGTGTCCGACCCGCGCCCCGCGGGTCGCGATGTGTGGACCGGTTCGCCCAGGACGGCCGTCACGCTCGCCGTCTCGAGCGCCTGCACCCGCCCGTGCCTGCGGCCGCGAGCCGCAGACTTCACCGCCGACGCGATCGTGCAGGGCACCACGGTCGCGCGGTTCGGCGACACCGTTGCCGTCGCCGGGAATGCGAGCGAGAACCTGAGCAGCCGCGTCCAGGCGAGCGTGTGGGACGCGACCATCGAGGTTCTTCAGACCGCGCGCGGACCCCTCGCCGCCGTGGGCACGGTGCGGGCCAGTGCGCGCCGGGCCGCCGCACCGCTTCCCGACGACGTGCGCGGCCTGGTGCTGGGCATGGTGATCGGCGACACCGACCAGATGCCGGCCGACCTGAGCGCCGACATGCGCACCACCAGCCTGACCCATCTGACCGCAGTCTCCGGCTCACACTTCGCGATCGTGGTCTTGGTGCTCGGCTGGGCTCTGACCCGGATGATCGCGCGACGCTGGCTGCGCGCCGCCGTGCTCGCGACGGCCATGGTGGGCCTGACTGCCGTGGTCCTACCTCAGCCCTCGGTGCTGAGGGCCCTCACGATGGCCATCGCGGTCGCCCTCGGATGGTGGTGGGGAAGGCCCGCACGCGCGTTGCCCGCGCTCGGCGCCGGCGTCGTCGTCCTGCTCCTCATCGACCCTGGTCTCGGTGGGGCGATCGGCTTCCAACTGTCGGTGGTGGCAGTCGCGGCGATCGTGGTGTGGGCGCCCCACCTGGAGCGGCGGCTAGGCACGTGGATGGCCTTCTGGTTGGCACGTGCGATATCGATCCCGCTCGCGGCGTGGCTGGCGTGCTGGCCGCTGCTGGTGACGCTGCAGCCGGGGTTCGGCCCCTACGCCGTGCCCGCGAATCTGGTGGCGGCGCTCGCGGCCTTTCCGGTCACGGTGATCGGACTGCTCTCCACGCTCGTAGCGCTCGTGGCGCCCGGCGTGGGGGTCGCGGGAATGCACGTGGCGGGTGCGTGTGCCTGGCCTGTGGTGTGGGCCGCTCGCGCGTTCGCGGCGGCCCCTGGCCATTGGCTCGTGTGGCCCTCCGGGGTGGCGGGTGTGCTCCTCGCCGGGCTCGTCACGGCGTCCGTGGCGTTCGCGTCCACCTCGCGCCGGGCACGGGGCGGGATGAAGCTGGCCGCCGCTGTGATCGCGGTCATCGCCGTGGTGGTCGCGCCCGGGCTAGCGCTGCGCGCCGGACCGGTGCTGGGCGACTGGAAGATCGTGGTGTGCGACGTGGGCCAGGGAGACATGATGCTGGTGCGGCTGGCCGACCGCTCGGCGGCGGTGATCGACACCGGCCCGCCGGGCGGTGCCGGTGCGGCGTGCCTGCAACGCTATGGGGTGCGGGAGATTGCCCTGCTCGTGCTCACTCATCCCCACGCGGATCACGACGGCGCGGTCGCCGAGATTGCCCAGGTCGCACGCATTGACCGGGCGTGGGTCTCGCCCGCGGCGGTCACGGCAGGTCACGACGTCGGCACGTCCGACGTGCGTGCCACGGGCGCCCACGTGAGCGTGCCATCGGCGGGCCAAGCATGGGCGACGGGTGATGTCGCGATGGTGGTCCTGTATCCACCCGCGGGTCCAAGCCATGCCGCCACGTCGAGCGAGATCAACGACGCGAGCATCGCTCTGTCGATCCGGGCTGGGCCGGTGACGGTGCTCGCGTGGGGAGACCTGGAGACCGCAGGGCAGGCCGCCGTCGCGTCGACGCTGTCTTCCCCGGCGGTGGTGGATCTCGTAAAAGTTGCTCACCACGGGTCGGCCGTCCAAGCCGCCGACCTCGCTTCTGCCGTCGCCGCCAGGGTGGCCGCCATCAGTGTGGGAGTCGACAACTCGTACGGTCATCCAGCCGACGAGACGATCGCGCTCTATGCCCGCTATGCCACGGCGGTGATGACGACGGCGCGGTGCGGAGACATTGCGGTGGGTGCGGACGGCGCTGTGGCGTCGGCGTGTCCCACCGGCATGGCAGGCTAGTGCCGTGCCAGCGACCAAGCCACCCCGCCGCACCAGTGCGGGTGCGCCGCCGTGGCACCGTGCCGCGCCGGCTCCCGTGGTGCTGGTGTCGGGACCCGAAGCACTCCTGGGGAGTCGTGCGCTGGGCCTGATCGTTGATGCTGCCAGGGCGCGCGATCCGGAAACGGACGTGCACCGCCTCGAGGCGGCGACCTACACGGCGGGACTCTTGCGGTCTGCGGCAAGCCCCTCGCTCTTTGGGGGCACCGCGCTGGTGATCGTCGAGGGGGCGGAGTCGATGAATGACGCCTTCCTGACGGACGCCATCGAGTATGTCGCGGCGCCGGACCCTGAAGCCGTCGTGATCGTGAGACACGGCGGCGGAAACCGGGGCAAGAGGCTGCTGGATGCCGCGCGAGCGGCGGGAGTACCCGAATACGGATGCCCGGCCGTCACGCGTGACAGCGATCTGGTGGACTTTGTCGCCGCCGAGTTCTCGCGGGCCGGGCGCACGGCCAGCGCGGCGGCGGTGAGGGCCTTGGTGGACTCCGTGGGGTCCGACGTGTCACAACTCGCGGCGGCGTGTTCCCAGCTGACGATGGACGTCCAGGGTGGGATCGACGAGGCGGCCGTGGCGAAGTACTACGGCACGCGGGTGAACGCGACCGGCTTTGCCGTGGCCGACGCGGCCGTGGTCGGGGACACGGCGAAGGCGCTCGCGCTCGTGCGTCATGCACTTGAGACGGGGACCGACCCCGTTCCGCTTGTCGCCGCCATCGCTGCAAAACTGCGCACCTTGGCCAAAGTCGGTGCCGCACGCGGCAGGGGAGTAGATCCCACTCGGGATCTCGGCATCGCCCCGTGGCAAGTGGATCGGGCACGTCGCGAACTGCGGAATTGGGATGCGGACCGGTTGGCCACCGCCATCGAACTCGTGGCTGCGGCCGACCATGCCGTCAAGGGCGGCGACAGGGCGCCCGCGTTCACGGTCGAGCGGCTGGTGCGGCACGTCGCGGGCCTCGCGGCGGACACGTAGGCGGGGACGTTCGGACAATGCAAAAGGCCCCGCAGATGCGGGGCCTTCAGCGGTGAGGGGGGCGGCTCTAGAGCTGCCCCACCTGCTTGGCGAGTGCCGACTTGCGGTTGGCCGCCTGGTTCTCGTGAATGACACCCTTCGAGGATGCCTTGTCGAGCTTGACCGATGCGCTCTTGAGCGCGGCCTCGGCTGCGGCCTTGTCGCCAGCTGCGACCGCTTCGCGCACCTTGCGCACGTGCGTCTTCAGCTCCGACTTCACGGCGACGTTGCGCAGGCGCGACTTTTCGTTCGTGCCGATACGCTTGATCTTGGACTTGATGTTTGCCACGGGGATCCCTTGAGGTCTACGACGGTTCTCGTGCGTCGCTCTTGCGCGCACACGGCGTCCTAGCATACCAGCAAGGCTGGTTCAGAGCGAGCCACGGACCCTGTCAAAGGTCTTCCGGTCTAGGACGGCACCCTCCCGGCGTGCATCGTCCGGATGGATCCTGACAATCCTATCGAGTCTGACCTCGCTCGGACGCCGCTGACGGTCCTATAGCCCCGCGCCGATGTCCATCCAGCGTGGTCCCCGCTGCGGCGCATGCCTTTCAGGCTAGCGTTGGCCAACCTCTTCGAGCCAGGTCGGCATCGGCAGCGTCCCCTCCGTGAACGGCACGGTGACGGCGTCATCCTGATCCGTCGGTGCGCCGTGAGCGACCGGCAGCCCAAGCGTGATCTCGGAGGCAGGGACGGCGTGTCCAAAGAGGAAGCCCTGGCCCAATTGCCACCCGTGACGGCGCGCGATGGCGAACTGGGCCTCGGTCTCGATGCCCTCGATCACGCCGTACATGTTGAGCGAACGTGTCAGACCGGCGACGGCCATCGAGATACGATCGCCTGTTCCTCGATCCCCCAGTCGCAGCGTGAATTCGCGCGCGAGTTTCAGGCCGGACACCGGGTTCTGCAACACGGACGACAGCGCGGAGTAGCCGGTGCCGAAGTCGTCGAGGATGAGGTCGACGCCAAGATCGGTGAGCGCCTTGAGGTCCGCACGCGCCGACGCCGTCGCAAGCAGCATTCCCGATTCGGTGATCTCCAGACCCAGCTGGTGCGGGGAGGCGCCGGTCGCCTCGAGTGCGCTGCGCACCACCTCGGCCAGGCCGGCCGCGCCGATCTGGCGGGTCGACACGTTGACGAACACCCGTCCGGTGAACAGGGGGCGGGCGGCAAGAAACTCGCACGCCTCGTGAAGCACCACCGAACCCAGGGGGATCACCAGGTTGGCGTCTTCCGAGATCGGGATGAATTCGTCGGGAAGGAGGAGCCCGCGGACGGGGTGCTGCCATCGCACCAGCGCCTCGAAGGCGACGGTCTCGTGAGTTTCGAGGTCGACGACCGGCTGGTAGTGAACCACCAGTTCGCCCTCGCGGATCGCGGTTCTGAGTTCCGACTCGATTGATAGCTTGGTGACGGCCGTCGCGCGCATCGACTCGTCGAACACCTCCACGCGTGCCCTGCCGCCGTGTTTCGCCACGCACATGGCAATGTCCGCATTGCGCACGAGCGACTCGGCGCTCAGGCCCGGCGCGACCATTGCCAGGCCGCCGGACACGGAGGGCACGAGTTCGTGGCCGTCCATGTGGAACGGTTGGCTCACGGCCGCCGCGATGCCGTTCAACACTGCGGTCGCGGCGTCGACCCCCATGATGTCCTCGACGATCACCACAAACTCGTCGCCTCCGAGGCGCGCCACCGTGTCTCCGGCGCGGACCGCGCCCTGAATTCGCTTGGCAATTTCCTCGAGCAGCGTGTCGCCGGCGTCATGACCGAGCGAGTCGTTCACCAGCTTGAAGTGGTCGACGTCAAGGAAGATGCAGGCCACGGTCGCCGCTCGTGGCTCGTGGCTCTCGATCGCCTGCTCGAGGCGTTCGATGAGCAGCGTGCGATTCGCCAGCCCGGTGAGGTGGTCGTACAGCGCACGGCGTTCAAGCAGGTCCCTCGCGCGGCGGATCTCAGTGATGTCCTCGACCTGGGCCACGTAGTGGTGGAGCGTGCCGTCGTTGTCCGCGATGGCGTCCGACACCGTGACCCGCGCCCAGATGGTGTCGCCGTCGCAGTGGACGAGCCGTTTGTGGACTTGATAGAAGGGGACCTCGCCGGAGGCAAGGCGGTTCATCAGTTCGACGTCGCGCGGAAGGTCATCCGGGTGAGTGTGTTCGGCGAAGTGGCGGCCGTCGAGCGCCTCGACGCTGCGCCCGAGGATGCGTGCGAAGGCCTCGTTGACGGCGACGTAGCGCCCGCCCTGGTCCAAGATCACCATGCCGATCGGGGAGTCGCGAAAGGTGAGGCCAAAGAGATCGTGCTGCGCGGTCAAGGGCTACTCCCTTCGTGTCGAGGTGGCCGCCAGAGATGGCGCCGTTCTCAATATCGGCATTCTGTGAGATCACTGAAGCCCTGTCGTGGGACGATAGGAGTCCGCTACGTCGTCGAAGGAAGTCCCGCTACCCGTGACCGAATCCTCCATTGAGCCATCCGCCACCGCTCCGGAGCTCATTCGCAACTTCTGCATCATCGCTCACATCGACCACGGCAAGTCGACGCTGGCCGACAGGATGCTTGGCATTACAGGGGTGGTTTCCGAGCGCGCTGCGAGAGCCCAGTACCTCGACCGCATGGATATCGAGCGTGAACGCGGCATCACCATCAAGTCGCAAGCGGTGCGCATGCCGTGGAGTGTCGACGGCAAAGCGCACGCGCTCAACATGATTGACACGCCCGGCCACGTCGACTTCTCCTACGAGGTGTCTCGCTCGCTGGCCGCCTGTGAGGGAGCGGTGCTGTTGGTCGATGCGGCGCAAGGCATTGAGGCGCAGACTCTGGCCAACCTGTACCTGGCGATGGAGAACGACCTGACGATCATCCCGGTGCTGAACAAGATCGACCTGCCGTCGGCCGACCCCGACCGCTACGCCGCGGAACTTGCCCAGCTCATCGGCTGCGACGAGGACGACGTGCTGCGTGTGAGCGGCAAGACGGGCCAGGGCGTGGGGGCGTTGCTGGACCGTGTGGTGCGTGACATACCGCCGCCCGTGGGCGACGCGGACGCGCCCACCCGCGCCATGATCTTCGACTCCGTGTACGACACCTATCGAGGCGTCATCACCTACGTCCGGGTGATCGACGGCGCTCTCAAGGCGCGCGAGAAGATCGCCATGATGTCCACCCTCGCCACTCACGACCTGCTTGAAATTGGCGTCATCAGTCCCGAGCCGACCCCCACCAAGGGCCTGCGTGTGGGCGAGGTGGGTTACCTGATCACCGGCGTCAAGGATGTCAGGCTGTCCAAGGTCGGCGACACGGTCACGCTCGCAAACAACCGTGCCAAGCAGTCGCTACCCGGGTATCGCGACCCGCGGCCGATGGTCTACTCGGGCCTGTTCCCGCTCGACGGCTCCGACTTCCCGATCCTGCGCGACGCTCTCGACAAGTTGCAGCTCAACGACGCCTCGCTGGTCTTCGAGCCCGAGAATTCGGTGGCACTCGGCTTCGGTTTCCGGTGCGGCTACCTCGGCCTGCTGCACCTCGAGATTGTGCGCGACCGACTGGAGCGCGAATTCGACATCGACCTCATCTCGACGGCGCCGAACGTGGTGTACGAGGTCGAGATGGAGGACGGCAAGGTGCACACCGTCACCAACCCGTCGGAATTTCCGGGCGGCAAGATCCATGAGGTGCGCGAACCGATGGTGAAGGCATCGATTCTGGTGCCGAGCGAGTTCATCGGCACGGTCATGGAACTGTGCCAGGAACGCCGTGGCGTGATGGGCACCATGAACTACCTGAGTGAGTTGCGGGTGGAGTTGCACTACACACTGCCGCTCGCCGAGGTGGTGTTCGACTTCTTCGACCAACTCAAGTCGCGCACTCGCGGCTATGGGTCCTTGGACTATGAACCTGCCGGAGAACAGGCTTCCGACCTCGTCAAGGTGGACATCCTGTTGCAGGGCGAGCCGGTGGACGCCTTCAGCGCCGTCGTCCACAGGGACGCCGCATACAAGTACGGGCTGTCGATGGTGGGCAAGCTGAAGGACCTGATCGAGCGCCAGCAGTTCGAGGTGCCCATTCAGGCGGCCATCGGGTCACGCATCATCGCTCGCGAGACCATCCGAGCGATGCGCAAAGACGTGCTCGCCAAGTGCTACGGCGGCGACATCTCCCGCAAGCGCAAGCTGCTGGAGAAGCAGAAGGNNCGAGGTGCCGCCGGAGGCCTTCATCGCCGCACTGAGCACGTCTGACGACGGCTCGGACAGCGGCAAGAAGAAGTAGTGGCGGGCGCGGTGGCTGCCACCGCACGGGCAGGCTGCGAGCCGATGCGTGACTTCGGCGTCTACATCCACGTCCCCTTCTGCGCGGTGCGGTGCGGCTATTGCGACTTCAACACCTACGCGCCCGGCGAGGTCGAGGGGGCCACTCGCGCGGGGTACGTGGAGGCTGCGCTGTCGGAGATGGCCATGGCCACCCGGGTCATGGCGGGGGACGTGCGCCCGGCCTCGACCGTGTTCTTCGGCGGGGGTACGCCGACGATGCTCGACGCTTCCGCGCTGGCCCGACTCCTGGACGGGGTGCGCGAGGCGTGGGGAGTCGCCGACGATGCCGAGGTGACGACGGAAGCCAACCCCGATTCGGTGACCCGTCAGTCCCTTGCCGCGCTCGCCGATGCGGGCTTCACGCGCGTGAGCTTCGGCATGCAGTCCGCGGTGCCGCACGTGCTCGCGACGCTTGAGCGCACCCACGATCCGGCAAACGTGGAACGCGCCGTGGCGTGGGCTAGGGAGGCGGGGCTTGCCGTCAGTCTCGACCTGATCTACGGCACGCCCGGCGAGTCGCTGGATGACTGGAAGGCGAGTCTCGCTGAGGCGATCCGGCTGCGCCCGGATCACGTGAGCGCGTACGCGCTGGTGATCGAGCCCGGAACCAAGATGGGTGCACAGTTGCGGCGCGGGCAGATTTCGGCGACGGATCCGGACGCCCAGGCCGACATGTACGAGGTTGCGGACGAGGCACTCGCGGCGGCCGGCTACGGCTGGTACGAGGTGTCCAACTGGGCGGCGGTGCCGGGGCAGCGGTGCCGACACAACCTGGCGTACTGGCGCAGCCACGACTGGTGGGGGATTGGGCCGGGAGCGCACTCCTACTTGGGTCCGCGCGTCGGCGCCGACGGCGTCACCGCGCCCGCCACTCGCTGGTGGAACGTCAAACACCCGCTCGCGTACGCGAACCGCATTGCCGTGGGTGAAGATCCGGCCGACGGCCGTGAGGACCTGAGCGATGCCGACCTCGCCCTGGAGCGGGTGATGCTCGGACTCCGGCTCGCGGACGGCCTGTCCACCGCCGCCGTGGGACGCGACAAGGCCGACGCCATCGCCAGGCTCATCGCGGACGATGTGCTCGACGGGGCGTCGGCCCTGCGCGGACTGCTGGTCCTCACGCGCCGCGGCAGGCTTGTGGCCGATGCCGCGGTGCGCGTTCTCAGCTGAGAGCGACGTGGCCGCTTCGGGGGCCTGGTTATCCGGCTCTTTGCGATGGAGGGCTGTGTTGTCGGGTGGCCGCTGCGGTGTCTGGGTGGGGCGAGGTCTTCCGGTCGGCCCAAGTCGTGGACCGGCCCAGGTAGGTGTACGGTGAAAATTCAGTGGGCGACGTCGCTCATTCCTGACGCGAATCCGGGAGGACTCATGAAGGCACTCGTTTATCACGGTCCAGGGGACAAGAGTTGGGATGAGGTGCCCGACCCCGTCCTGATCGCTCCGACGGACGCGATCGTCCAGGTCGACACCACCACGATCTGTGGGACCGATCTTCACATCCTCAAGGGTGACGTGCCCGCGGTCACTCCCGGCAGGATCCTCGGCCACGAGGCCGTCGGCACCGTGCTTGAGGTCGGCGAGTCGGTCACCAACGTGGCCGTGGGCGACCGGGTCATCGTGTCGTGCGTTAGTTCGTGCGGCACATGCACGTACTGCCGCAGCGGCAACCCGTCGCACTGCCTCGCCGACGAGGGAGCATCCGGCATCGGTTGGATCCTTGGGCACCTCATCGACGGCACACAGGCCGAGAAAGTCCGCATCCCGTTCGCGGACACGTCGCTGTACGCGCTTCCAGACGGAGTCTCCGACTCTGCGGCTATCCTGCTGTCGGACATCCTCCCGACGGGCTTCGAGATCGGTGTCCGGTACGGGCGCGTCAAGCCCGGCGACACGGTGGCCGTCGTCGGCGCCGGACCTGTTGGGCTCGCGGTGATTGCCACCGCCGGACTGTATGGAGCCGCGCAGATCATCTCGATCGACCTGGACCCGAGCCGCCTCGCGCTCGCGCAGGAGGTGGGCGCCACTGCCGGGATCAACTCCGGCGACGACGACTGGAAGGAACAGGTGCTCGCGCTGACGGACGGGTATGGGGTGGACGTTGCGGTTGAGGCCGTCGGCATTCCCGCGACGTTCGACATGTGCACCCGCCTAGTGCGGCCCGGTGGCTCCGTTGCGAACGTCGGGGTGCACGGCAAGTCGGTCGAACTCGAGTTGGACCGACTGTGGATCCAGAACATCGCGATCAGCATGGGCCTGGTGAACACAACCTCGCTGGGAATGCTTCTGAAGCTCGTGGCGCAGGGGAAGCTACCGGTCGATAAGTTCATCACGCACCGCTTTGCGCTCAACGAGCTCATGTCCGCGTACGACACCTTCGGGAACGCGGCGGAGACCAAGGCGTTGAAGGTCCTCATCAGCCGCTGAGGTCGGTGACGCGGTGGCCACCCGACGAGCCTCCCGGGTCAGGGAGCGTCTCGCCACCCGGCCTCCCGCCCGCTACGCACGATCCCTGAACTGATGCCCAACGCACCGCGACAGGTGCCATCGGGTTACGCCGACGTCGGCGTAACCCGATGGACATCACGAAGTTGGCTGGACCGGGGTGTCGTTGCACCCCAGGGTCCTTTCGCCGTACGCGAGCCACACCCGCCTGGTGCACGACACGGCTCGGCGTTGAAGGGCGTGTGGGTCACTTGATGAACTGAATCGCCAGCGGGATGCGGTAGTACTCGCCGTTGTAGGCCTTGACGCCCGCGACGATCGAGATGATGAGCGCGTAGAGCACATAGAGGCCCCACAGCGGCAACGTGACGAAGAGTCCGACGCCGAGCGTCACGACGCCAATCAGGACGGCGCCCACCCCCAGGACCACGCTCGTGATCTGCAGGTTGAGGTTCTGCTTGCCGTGGTG
>DGBM01000228.1:1795-12788 GCA_002384765.1 Demequinaceae bacterium UBA4004 | reverse complement strand
CAAGGTGACGGCCATCAGCTCGCTGGTCGTACACGTCTCGGTCATGCCTGGCTCCTGTCCGCGCGCGGCTGGTGGTCGACACGCAGGGTGCCGACGAGGCGCTCCACTCCCACGCGTTCCAAGTACTGGTGGTGATCCTGTGGTTCGCTCACGTAGCGCGCCATCCACTGTTCCGGCGAGCGCACGTAGTCCTCAAGCATCCGCTCGTCGCGCCCGTAGTGACCCGCCGAGGAGGTGGGATGCGCAGCAAACGGGAGAGCGACCACGGCGGAGACCATGAAGCTCGGAACGGTGACCTCCTTGTGCCGGCCGGACGCGGCGTAGTCGTCGGGCACGATCTCGTCCGTGACGACGATCGCGGTCCTCGACGCCCGCAGGATCAGGTCGTCCTGATAGATCGGACCGTCGAAGAAGACGTTGCCGAAGCGGTCGCAGCGCGGAGCGTGCACGATGCCGACGTCCGGTCGCATGGCAGGAATGGCGACGTGCTCGTTGCCGGAGTACGGGTCCACCACGGTGCGGAAGAGCTCCGGTGACAACGAGCGCGTGCCGGTGGCCTCGTGGCCGCGCGGTAGTGGCATGAAGGGGAGGTTCGCCGCCGCCGCCTTGAGCCCATAGATCGTGAACGGCTCGTCGACGTCGTGCACGACGATCGTGGAGCTCTCGGCGGCTGCGCGGAACGCGGGCGCCAGCCCGAAGTCCTCCAGCCCGACGTATGCCGTGTAGACCTCGGCGACGGTCCCGGCGGCGATGAGGACCTCCACGGGGAGCCCCGCCGACACGTTCGGCAGCAGCCGGAGGTTGCGCCGTCCGGCGCGGGCGAGCTCGCGGATGATCGGCATGGGCGCCGCGTGCGCGTGGATGCCGCCGATCGCCACCAGGTCACCGTCACTCACCAGGTCTGCCGCGGAAGCGACGTCGATCACCTTGCTGCGTCGGTTCATGCCATCTCCTCAGTTGTCACGGCCGGCTCGAACCGTGCGCGGACCCGCGCGGCCACCTCCATGATCCGGGCCATCTGGTCTTCCAGGTCGCTTCCGGCGATCCGACAGATCACGTGGGTGACGCCAGCCTCGACGAAGGCGGCGATCTCGTCCGCGCACTGATCGGCGTTGCCGGCTATGCAGTAGCGGCGCATGGGCTCGGGGTCTATGGCGTAGACGTCGCCGATGAAGGCGCTGGCCTCGCGCCACGCGCGGTCGGCATCGTCGTCCACGCGGATGTAGACGTGCAGGCCGGGGGTCAACTCTTCCGGCGCGCGGCCGGCGTCAGCCGCCAGCGAGCCCAGTGCCGACCACCGCTCGGCGTAGCGCTCCGGCGTCACGAAAGCCCCCAGCCAGCCGTCGCCGAACCGAGCCGTGCGCGCGAGTGCGGCGTCCGCTCGTCCGCCGTGCCACAGCGGGATCCGGCTCTGCACCGGAGGGGGCTGGAGGCCATGCGGGTTGTCAGCGAGCCACATCTCGCGCAGCGACCTCATCAGTTCGGTGGTCCTGCGGCCACGCTCTTCCAACGGTACGCCGGCCAGCTCGAACTCCGCTCGATTCTCGCCTCCCACGCCGAGACCGACGAGTACCCGTCCTTCGCTGAGTGCATCGATGGTGGATACGGACTTGGCGACCCAGGCTGGATGCCGGAGCACCCCGAGCAGAACGCCCGACGCAACCGTCACCTTGCGGGTGACGACCGCGGTGGCCGCCATCATCGACAGACACTCGTACAGCGGGACGTGGAAGCTCAAGTGGTCGCCGAACCACACCGACGAGTACCCGAGCTCCTCGGCCAACACTGCAGAGCCGATCACATCGCTCGCAGTTCGCAGGGGCGACCCGAAGTTGTTGATCCCTACCCCGAAGTGCAGCGGTTGCGTCACGCGCTTTCCTTCCTAATACGACCATAGGGTTGACGTTCGACCGACAGGTTGAGACTCTAGCTGCAGTAGGACGGCCGCGCTAGGGCGGACGCACGCAGCATCGACGATGCGATGCGACAGACCGAAGGAGCCAGCAGTGACAGCAACGCACTCGGAAACCACCCGGACGTCCACCTTGCTCGTGGAACGGATGGCGTTGAGTTCCGGCCCCGGAGTGATGGCGTTGGTAACCCTGAACCGCCCCGATGAGATGAACCCGCTCGACTGGGACACCGTCAGGCACCTGAGAACCACCTTCGACGAGCTCGGACACGACGACGAGGTCCGCGTCGTGGCGATCACCGGCGCCGGTCGCGCGTTCAGCGCTGGGGGCGACATGAAGAAGTACCAACAGCTTCAGCGCGACACCCAGGACTTTCCGCAGTTCTTGGCCGACATCCATGAGACGTTCGCCGCTATCAGCCAGTACCCCAAGCCCTACATCGCGCTGGTCAACGGGATAGCGGTCGCCGGAGGTATAGAGCTGGTTCTCTCGTGCGACCTGGCGCTCGCCTCGGCGTCCGCGCGGATCGGTGACGCCCACCTCCCGTTCGGCCAGATGGGGGGCGGAGGGGTCCTCACCCTGCTGCCGGGCGCCGTCGGCCCGGCCCGGGCGCGAGAGCTGATCTTCACCGGTCGCATGCTCAAGCCACAGGAGGCGTTGGAGTGGGGCCTGGTCTCGCAGGTCGTCGAGGACGACGACCTGGTGGCGGCTGGTCTCCGTTTCGCCGAGCAGGTGGCGGCGAAGTCGCCGCTGGCCGTGCGCAACGCCAAGCAGGTCCTCAACGCCGCGTACTGGGAGGGAACGGGAATACCCGGCGGCATGCGCCTGGAGCGCGAGGTCACCGCCCGGTACTGCCTGACCAGTTCCGACGCCCCCGAGGGTCTCGACGCGTTCGAGTCCAAGCGCACCCCCCAATTCACCGGGCGCTGAGCCCAGCTGATCAGCCAGGAGAATCCGTGTCCAACCCCACTGAGTACGCCCAACCGCCAGCTCCCCAGGTCGATCCCGACAGCGCCGCCTACTGGCAGGGACTAGCCGAACGCGAAGTACGGTTGCCGGGATGCGCGGCCTGCGGCAAGGTTCGCTTTCCTCCGCTCGATTCGTGCCCCTACTGCGGGCAACCCGGAGGAGAGGAGAAGGTGCTGTCCGGAGTCGGCACGGTGTACTCGTTCATCGTCCTGCACCGTACGTTCCACCCGGCTTTCGAGGCCGACCTCCCCTTCGCCATCGCCGTCGTCGACCTTGAGGACGGGCCCAGGATCGCGGCCCGCATCGAAGGCCCGCCGGAGGCAGTGAGCATCGGGATGCGGGTGGCGGCGACCTACTTCGACCGCGAGTCGTGGACCGAACTGCGCTTCACCGCGCAGGACAACTAGAACCGAGGAGACAAAGATGTCCACCCACACCCACAACGAGGCCACGTCCGACTGGTCTGCAGTGATCCACAAGTTCGGTCGGGACAAGGTGCTGCCACGCAGCAGCGAACTGGACGCGCACCCCCAGGACATGGAGCTGATCAGGTCCCTGCTGCTGGAAGTTGGTCGCATCGGGTTGTACGGAACGGTGATCTCGCCGGAGTACGGCGGCACGGGCCCGAGCAGCCTGGCCCTGCACGAGGCGGTCGACGCCTTCGCCTACCACAACGCCGGCCTCGCCATGTCCACCATGCCGACCTACCTGACCGCCCGGGCGCTGATGTCGTTCGGCACCGATGAGCAGAAGTCACGCTGGCTGCCCAAGATCGCGGCAGGCGAGCTGATCACCTCGTGGGCCGTGACCGAGCCGGACACCGGCTCCGACGTCGCCAACATCACCACGAAGGCGGTCCGTGATGGCGACGGTTGGCGGATCAGCGGCACGAAGATGTTCATCACCAACGCCAGCATCGCCGACGCCGTGCTCCTGCTGTGCCGCACCGGCGGCCCGGGGGTCAAGGAGACGTTGACGACCTTCGTCATTCCGATGGATGCTCCGGGGATCAGTGTCACCGGCGTGCTGGAGAAGATGGGGCTGCGGTCGTCCCCGACGTGCGAACTCGTCTTCGACAACGTGCGGGTGGAGGACACCGACCGGCTGGGCGAGGTCGGCGAGGGCTGGGAGGTTGCGATGGATGTGCTCGACTACGAGCGCCTGGCCATTCCCGCCATGACCGCCGGCATGGCGCAGCGCGCCCTGGAACTCTCCTCGGCGTACGCGGGTCAGCGAACGGCTTTCGGAGGCCCGATCGCGGACCTCGCACCCGTCGGCGAGATGTTGGCTGACATGGGCGCCGCACTCCTGGAATGTCGATTGCTGTACCGGCACGCGGCGGCCCTCTCCGACGCCGGCAGGCCGTCGATCGCCGAAGGCTCGATCGGCAAGCTCGTCGCCGGCCGGTTGGCGAACGAGGTGACCAGCAACGCCGTCCAGATCCACGGTGGCTACGGGTACTGCCGCGAGTACGAAGTGGAACGGCTGTACCGCGATGCGCGCCTCTTCATGATCGGCGGAGGCACCACCCAGGTCCAGCGCAAGATCGTCGCGCAGCAGCTACGTCGCTCGCCCAAGTGGGGAGCATC
Source organism: Demequinaceae bacterium UBA4004 (assembly GCA_002384765.1). The sequence goes on along the minus strand of DGBM01000228.1, from coordinate 8,317 downwards.
GGCCGGTATGTGGGCGTAGCCCTGGCAGCGTCACCCTGAACCCGACGGGCACGCGCGGTGGTGCTGGTACGACTGCCGCCGCGCGCCCAGGGGTGGACTGGACCAGTCGCCGTATGAGGCGACAGCGTTCTCCATCTCGTCTATCGATCGATCGTGCCGGCGAGGTCCGCCGCGGCCTAGAAGGGGCGCGCCCGGCCCGGAGCAGGGTCACGCGTCGGGATCGGGTCGTTTTCTCACACCGTGATGGCGCCAGACCCTTGCTTAATGTGACGATCGCCACGATACTTTCGATCACTGACTCATTAGTCAAAAAACAGCCTGGGAGTTGATTGTGGACCCGAGTCGAGAAAGTACGCTCGAGATCACCGGAGTGACACTTCACTTCGGCGGGCTCACTGTTCTCTCGAATGTGTCGATGAATGCCGCCGCCGGGGAGATCACCGCGCTCATCGGGCCGAACGGTGCCGGGAAGAGCTCGCTCGTCAACTGCGTCACTGGCTTCTACCGGCCCCAGGAGGGAAACATCTCTCTGTTCGGTCGAGAGACCACGGGGCTGCCCGCGCATCGCGTCGCTGGTCTGGGGGTCGCGCGCACTTTCCAACACATCGAACTCTTCCAGGGCCTCAGCGTTATCGACAACCTCATGCTGGGCAGGCACCGCCACCTCAAGGGCGGGGCTCTGTCGAACGGCATCTTCTACGGCCGTAGCAAGCGCGAGGAGCTGCGGCAGCGCGCGGCCGTGGAAGACATCGTTGACTTCCTCGACATGCCCCACATCCGCAACACCCCGGTGGGCCTCCTGCCCTACGGACTGCAGAAGCGTGTCGATCTAGGTCGCGCTCTCGCCCAGGAGCCTCGCCTGTTGATCCTCGACGAGCCGATGGCCGGCATGAACGTCGAGGAGAAGGAAGACATGGCGCGCTACATCCTCGAGCTCCGTCAGGAATCGGCGATCAGCGTGATCCTGATCGAGCACGACATGGGAGTGGTGATGGACATTTCGGATCGGGTCTCGGTGCTCGACTTCGGGCGGTTCATCGCTCAAGGACCGCCGGAGCAGGTAAGGGCCGACCCGGCGGTGATCGCCGCCTACATCGGTGCGCCCGCTGAGGCCGTGAACGGCGAGGCGACCGGCCGATGACCGAGACGGTGACCTACCCCGAGCAGACCATGCCGCAACTGTTGTTGCAGCGTCTCGTCGACACCCCGGACACCGTCGCGCTCCGAGTGAAGGATCGCGGCATCTGGAAGCCGATGACCTGGCGACAGTACGGCGAGCGCATCGAGCACCTGGCTCTTGGCATGCTTGAACTCGGCCTGGAACCGGGTGAGAACGTGGCGATCATCGGCGACAACTGGCCGCAGCACCTGATCACCGACCTCGCTGTTCAGTCGCTGCAGGGTGCCGGCGTAGTCCTCTATCCGGAGTCATCTCCGGAGGAAGTGGCCTTCATCGTGGGGCACGCGGAGTGTCCGGTGGTGGTGGTGCGCGACCAGGAGCAGGCCGACAAGCTCTTCGAAATGCAGCATCAACTGCCTGGACTCCGGCGCATCATCTACTGCGATGGGCGGGGAATGTCGCTCTACGACTCCAAGGTGGCGATCTCCTTCGACGAGGTTCTCGCCATGGGTGCTCGACGGGCCGAGGCGAATCCACACGAGTACGGCGAGAGCGTGGCGCGTGGCAAGAACTCCGACATCGCGATTCTGATGTACACCTCGGGGACTACTGGGGAGCCGAAGGGCGCGATGATGACCCATCTCAATGTCATCGCAGGCGTGAAGAACTTCTTCCTCGCAGAGCCGATGAAGGCTGAGTACGAACGGCTAGTGTTCCTGCCGCTGGCGTGGGCGGGCGAACGCTACTTCTCCACCGCGGGCCACATCATGGAGGGCTACCGGCTCAACTTCGCCGAAGGGCCGGAAACGCTGCGTAACGACATCCGAGAGATAGGCCCCCATCAGCTCCTCGGTTCACCACGTATGTGGGAGGACTATCTCTCGTGGATCGAGGTCCGGATCAGCGAGGCCACCTGGTTGAAGCGGTCCATCTACCACTGGGGGATGAAAGTCGGGCAGCGACGCGCCGAACGCGAGTACCGCGGACACAAGGCGGGCGGGTGGACTCGAATCCAGCTCGCCGTGGCTGAGTTCTTGGTGTTCCGTCCGCTGCGGGACCATCTGGGTCTGCTCCGCGCGGAGCGGATCTACTCCGGTGGCGCCGCGCTCGGCATCGATGTCATGAAGTACTTCCACTCCCTCGGCATCCCGTTGAAGCAGGTCTACGGCCAGACGGAGGTCGGCATCACCACGACTCACTGGGACAAGATGAAGCCCGAGACGATGGGCCGTCCGGTACCTGGCGTCGAGATCGTCATCACGGAGAATCGTGAGATCGCGCACCGATCCGCGAGCGTCTTCGTGGGCTACTACAAGAACCAGGCGGCCACGGACGAGGCCTTCATCGGCGATGTGCTGCGCTCGGGTGATGAGGGCTACCTGGACGACGACGGTCACCTGGTCGTCGTCGACCGCTCCAAGAACGTGGCCACGTTGACCTCGAACGAGCGTTTCAGCCCCACCTTCATCGAGAACAAGGTGAAGTTCTCCTCGTACGTGCGAGAAGCAGTCTGCTTCGGCGACGCGCGTGACTTCCCTGTTCTGTTGATCAACATCGACGGGGAAGTGGTCGGCAAGTGGGCCGAGAACCAACGGATCCCTTACACGACCTATACCGACCTCTCCCAGCGCCCGGAGGTCATCGAGCTGATCCGGGAGGAGACCGCGCGGGTGAACTCTGAGATGCCGACCTTCATGCGGGTGCCCCGATTGGCCATCCTCCACAAGGAGCTTGATGCCGACGACGCTGAGATGACGCGTACTCGAAAGGTGCGTCGCGCCCAGGTGGAGCAGAACTACGCCTTCATCATCGACGGGCTCTACTCCGATCGCACAGAGGTCGATGTCGACGCCGAGGTCACGTACCGTGACGGCCGCAAGGCGCGCATCAATACCCAGCTCACGTTGGTCGATGTCCCGGTCGAATCCGTGCAGGGGGTGCGGGCCTGATGAGCGAGTTCATGCAGTTGACGTTCTCGGGCGTGTTCACCGGGATGCTCTATGCGCTGCTTGCGTTGGGGTTCGTCGTGGTCGTCAAGGGCAGCGGAGTCATCAACTTCTCGCAGGGCGAAGTGGTCGTCCTGGGTGCGTTCGTGGTGTCGTGGCTGCTCACAGATGTTGGCGTGCCGTTCTGGTTGGGAGTTCCGGCAACCGTCGTGGTGATGATGGTGGTGGGCGCAGGAATCGAACGGTTCGCGCTGCGACCGCTGCAGAACGAGTCCATGCTCGCCCTGGTGATGGCCACCATCGCCCTAGGGTCCATCATCCGCGGCCTGGTGCCGATGATCTGGGGCGACGGTCTCCGCTCGATCCCGAGCTTGATCGACCAGCGACGCTACGAATGGTTCGGCATCTCCATTCCCACGATCACATTCTGGTCCGCGATCCTGGTGCTGGTGCTGCTCGGCGCCTTCGGGTTCTTCTTCTCTCGCAGCCGTCTCGGACTCGCGATGCAGGCGGTCTCCGACGATCGGGTTGCCGCCCAATCGCTGGGCATCAACATCCGCCTGGTCAATGCCGTGTCCTGGGCGATGGCCGGTGGGATCGCGGCACTCGCCGGCTACGTGTGGGGCTCACTGCTGGGTGTGGACAGCCGACTGGTCGTGCTCGGTGCGCTGATCTTCCCCGTGGTCATCCTCGGTGGCCTTGAGTCGATCGTCGGCGCCGTCATTGGCGGGATCGCTGTCGGCCTGGTCGAAAGTTTCTCCGCGGGCTACCTCAATGACGACCTGGGTGCTGGATTCAGCACCGTGGCCCCGCTGATCATGCTGCTTCTCGTGCTGTTCGTTCGTCCCTACGGCCTGTTCGGCAGGCCCGAGATCGAAAGGGTTTGACAGTGGCACTCATCGCCATGGAGACCGGTCGGTTCCACGAGAAGTACGCCGAGGAGATCGCCGTCTACGGAACGCCGTATCGAAGGATCTGGATCCTGGCGGTCCTGGCAGTCACCTTCGTGGTCGTTCCCCTGGTCGCCTCGCCGTACTGGCTCGTCGTCTTGACGCTGGTCGGGATCGCTGCCGTGGGCGCCACCGGGCTGAACGTGCTGGTGGGCTACGCGGGCCAGATATCACTCGGTCACGCTGCCTTCGCCGCCGTAGGCGCCTACACCAGCGGGCTGCTCGTCTCACGCGCGGATGCGCCGTTCTGGGTAGCCATTCCGACGGCGATGGTGGCCGCGGGCGTGTTCTCGCTGATCTTCGGGCTCGCCTCGCTGCGGGTGAAGGGCCTCTACCTGGCCATTGCGACGCTGGCGGCCCAATACATCGTGCAGTGGATCCTGTCGTCCTGGACCTGGATCACCGGCGGGTTTCAAGGCATCGTGATCTTCGAGCCCATCCAGGTCGGGCCCCTCGACACCACGACGCCGACGGGCAAGTACCTATTGGTCTTCATCGCCCTGGCACTGGTGGTCATGTTTGTGGAGAACCTCATGCGATCACGTTCCGGGCGCGCGATGATCGCGGTCCGTGACCAGGACATCGCGGCCGCCGGCTCCGCAGTGTCCCCGCTGCGCTACAAGCTGCTGGCCTTCTTCATCTCGTCGGCGATAGCCGGACTGTCCGGAGTGCTGTACGGCTACAACGCCGGCCTGGTCTCGACCGAGGTCTTCACTCTCGCGCTGTCGGTGCAGTACCTGGCGATGATCCTCGTCGGCGGCCTCGGCTCCATCCCCGGTTCCCTTCTCGGCGCCGCCTTCATCACCATGTTGCCGATCTGGCTGCGTGACCTGTTGCCGGCCGTGGGCATCGAGCTCTCGGCGAGCATTGAGGTGCACTTGCTCACCATGCTCTTCGGTGTCGCCATCCTGCTCTTCCTGATCCTCGAGCCTCGTGGGCTCTATGGGTTGTTCCGAAATGTCAAGGACTACTTCCGAATGTGGCCCTTCTCGTACTGATGGGCGGCCTGCGTGTGAACACGTCTCGGACTATCGATCGAACCGATGATTGGAGAAGCTGTGAAGCGAAGAATGACGAAGGGTGTTTCGCTCGCACTCGGGCTGGCCTTGTTCGCCACCGCGTGTGGTGGGGACGACGGCGGCGGCGAGGGCAGCGAGGGAAGTTCGGGTGAAGACATCGTGATCGGTGTCGCCGGAGCCCGCGTGGGTGCGATCGCCAACGTGGGGGAGGGCGTCGGCGAGGCGGTCAACGACTGGTTCGAGATGGTCAACGCCAACGGCGGCATCAATGGCCGGAAGGTGAAGATCGAGGAGATCGAGACCAAGTACGAGGTGCCCCCAGCACTTGAGGCGTTCGCCCGTTTCCAGCAGTCCGGCGCAGTCATGGTGGCGGTCGAGGGCACAGCCCTAAGTGACGCCCTGACGCCGGTGTCGGAGCAGTCCAAGATCCCGATCATTTTCCCCGGCCAGGGAAACCTCGACACGGTCGACGGTGAGGCGTTCCCCTACGCCTTCCCTGCCGGTCCACTCTACGCACATCAGGCGACGGCAACGGTGCAACAGCAGGTCGACGAGCTGGGCAGCGACATCAGCATCGGATGCGTTGCCTGGGAGCCTCCGCCGGGCCGTGAGTACTGCGAGGGAGTGAAGAACGCGACAGAGAGCCTCGGCGCCGAGTTCGCCGGCGAGGTGGTCATCCCCGCCGCTGCCGCCGACGTCGACGCCCAGGTGCGTGGCGCCGTCGCTCTCGACGCCGACGTCGTGCTGCACGCTGCCATCTTCGGTCAGGCGGTGCTGTTGCTCAAGGGTCTCTGCGACCAGGCTCCGGACCTGCCGGTCGGCGCTTGGCACTGGGCCATCACGCAGAACGAGATCAAGGGCGCAGGCGCGGAGTGCATGGAGGGCAAGTTCGGCGCGTCTATGTCCACGCTGCCGTCCGACGACTCGGAGGCCGTGCAGATGCTGCGCGACTACTGGGAGGAGAGCGGCACGGACCCCAACCCCGTGCTCGAGGAGAACTCCTTGTACGGCAACGGCCTTTACATCGCGACGGTGATTGAGGAGGCTATCCGTCAGGCTCTCGAGATCGTCGGTGACGACGGCGAGGTGACCGGCGAGGTGATGAAGCAGGCGCTGGAGTCCATCGAGAATTATGAGGGGTACGGCGTTACGTGCCCGATCACGATGAGCGAGAAGGACCACTCGGGCAATAGGGCCGTGAACATCTACGAGATCCGCGACGGCGGTTGGGACCGGGTTGGCGACTGCGTCACCGGCCCTCCCGTGGCCAACGAGCCCGACGTCAGCTGACGTAACGCGAGCACAGGAGGCCTGAGGATGCTGAAGCTGGATGGCGTCGAAGTCGTGTACAACCGTGTCGCCCTCGTTCTGAAGGGGGTGTCCCTCACCGTCCCGGCGGGTCAGATCGTGGCGTTGCTGGGCAACAACGGTGCGGGGAAGACGACGACGCTGCGGGCGATCTCGGGCCTCCTTGCTCACGAACGCGG
>DGBM01000228.1:0-1790 GCA_002384765.1 Demequinaceae bacterium UBA4004 | reverse complement strand
AGTGTCGAGGCGAACCTCCTTGCGGGGGGGTACACGGCGGGTTCTATGCGCAGCAGCCGGAGCGAGCTGGAGATGATCTACAGCTATTTCCCTCGGCTTGCCGACCGCCGCAGCCAGCGGGCGGGGTTCCTGTCAGGGGGTGAGCAGCAGATGCTCGCCATCGGCCGTGCGCTGATGGCGCATCCGCGAGTCATGTTGCTCGACGAGCCCAGTCTCGGTCTCGCGCCGGTGCTGGTGGCGGAGATCTTCGAGATCGTGGCACGGCTCAACCGGGAAGAAGGCGTGACCGTCGTCCTCGTCGAGCAGAACGCCGAGGCCGCCCTGCAGATCGCACACCACGGTTATGTGCTCGAAGACGGCCGTATCGTGCTCGAAGGGCCGGCGGAGAAACTTCGTGAGAACCAGGACGTCGCGGAGTTTTACCTCGGCCTCAGCGGCGTCGGCGAACGCAAGAGCTACCGAGACGTGAAGACGTATCGGCGCCGGAAGAGGTGGCTGGGATGAACGACTCCTCAACTCTCCACGATCCCGAGGAGACCCGCCGCTCGGAGGCGCGGCGCGAGGACCAGCAACGGCGGGTCACCGCGCTGCTGGCCAACCTGTGGGACGCGGCACCAGCGTGGCGACGGCGACTGGAAGGGTCGAACGTGTCGCCCGCCGACTTCGGCGCGCCCGACGTGCTGACCCGGCTGACACCGGTCGCCAAGAGCGAGCTGGCGGCCCTGCAGGTGGAGGATCCGCCTTTCGGCGGGTTCTTCATCGGAGACCTGAGTGCCAGCTCGCGGATCTTCATGTCGCCAGGCCCTATCTACGACGCACAGCTGGGCACCACCGACATCGGGGGTTTCGCCCGGGGTCTGAGAGCCGGCGGACTGACGCGCGGTGACATCGTGCTCAACACGTTCGCCTACCACCTCACCCCAGCCGGCCACGCCTTCGAATCCGGTGCGTTGGCGCTCGGCTGCGTGGTGGTCCCGGCGGGCACGGGCAACACCGAACAACAAGCGAGGTTGCTCAAGGACCTGCCGGTCACCGGCTACATGGGCACACCGTCGTTCCTCGGAACGCTGGTCGAACGTGCCGACTGGCGCTTCAAGACGGCCTGCGTCGCTGCGGAGAAGCTCACCGAGGACGAGCGCGCGGTGCTGGAGTCGCGCGGCGGACGTGTTTCCCAACTCTATGGGACCGCCGATCTCGGCTATCTCGCCGGAGAATGTGAGGCCCGCAGCGGCATGCACCTCACCGAGGACAAGGTGATCGAGATCCTGGACCCGGCCACCGGCGAACCGGTTCCCGACGGGGAGATCGGCCAGGTCGCTGTGACCACATTCTCGCCCACCTATCCGTTCGTGCGCCTGACCACCGGCGACCTGACACGAGTAGTAAGCACCGAGGTGTGCGAGTGCGGCCGTACGTCGGCGCGCATCGCTGGGGTCCTCGGACGGGTCGGCCCCGGCGTGAAGGTCAGGGGAATGTTCGTCTACGAGGACCACGTCCGGGCCGCGCTCTCGCGTCATGGTCTCGGTGCGGGGCGACTGGTGATCCGGCGTACGGCGGGGCAGGACACACTGACGCTGGAGATCGTCGAGCCCCTCTCTGACGAGCAGCAGGCGGACCTGCTGCGCACCCTGCGCGACGAGATCAAGTTGCGCGCCGAGATCGAGATCGTCCCGGAGGTCGACGCGGAGACCCCGCAGCTTGTCGACGCTCGAGAGATCTGGCAGGCATGAGGCCATCGCCTGCACGCCATGTCCACAGAGATGAAGTCGGAGGGCTCGGATGAGCACCCG
>DGBM01000283.1 GCA_002384765.1 Demequinaceae bacterium UBA4004 | reverse complement strand
GTCGAGCTACTTCCCGACCATTCCGCCATCGCCGCTTCGATCTCACCGGCGGTCAGCTTCTCGAGCTTGACGTGACCCAGCCATGGCTTCACCCTCAGCCGCCATGCCCGCTCGTAGGCGCGGGAAGTAGACGGGCGGATGCTGTCGGCGATGACAGCCCAGTAGCGCGCGTGCCACCCGATCAAGGTCAGGCTGCCATCTGGGAAGCGTTGCGCCTGAGTCTCGGCTCGGAGCTTCTTTGCCTCCGAGAGCGTTGCGACGTAGAAGCTGCGCTCCCGCCACTCGCCGTTCATCCCCACCGCCCACACGCGCACTTGGTACTTCTTGCGGTCTTCGCGGTATCGGATGCCGGCGGGTAGCGCGCGACGCGTCTTCGGATCGATGCGCCCCACGCCGTCACCCGTCACCACGAGTACCACCGGCCTCGAGGAAGTCGTCAACCGTCGACGAACGCCACAGCATGTGCTTGCCCATGTGTGCATCCGGAAACGGAAACCTGTTCTGCCGGCGCAGAGAGTCAAAGGTCGACTGCGGCACACGGCATCGAGCGGCGGCCTCTCTGCGCGTCAGGTATCCCGTGGCATCTACCTCGGGCGTTGCCACGGATTCGGCGACGATGGTGGCTCCTATGGTCATGGCGTTCTCCTTTCGTGGGTTTGGTATCGGGCACGTGCTCGGTCGTTGCGCCACTCGCGCGCGGCGTTAGCTGCCTCGGTCGCGAGAACTTTGTCGCCGTCCGTGAGCCACCCCATCCCGGCGTAGGACCACGAGCCGATGACCAGCACTTCATCCGGAGTGACGTCTTCCGTCGGCCTGACCTTGTCGAGAAGTGCGCTGAGACGCCATGCGCGTCGAGCACCCCTGAGCGCACCCAGAGTCACGGAGTAGCGGCGCGACTTTGTCGAGAAGTGACCGCGGAATCCGAGCATCCCGTCCCACTTGTGCAGCTGCGCGTATGGCCCTTCTGGATCAACAAACTTTGCGAGATGCCGCACGGTCTGCTTGACGCGCTGGATATGAGCGCGACCACCGCTCGCTGAGTCGAGATCCTCGGTAGCTTTCGTGGCGTACTTGGCGATGTACGCAGCGACGGCACGATCGGAGAGAGAGCCGTCAAGTCCGTCGTGGCGAACGATCACGCGGGCATCGAATTGCGTGCCCCACCGGAGTTCTCGCGAACTGTCATCGCCGGGGGCCGGCGCGGCAACGACGTTGGTCTTCTTCACCGCGGCGCCGATCGCCTCGATGAGGTGCGCCGTCGTGACGGATGCTGGAGCCGGCGGGAACGGATCGACCGGGTCGACACCGTCGAGACGAATGATGGCGTGGAAGTGCACCACTCCCCTGCGCTGAAACTCCGCAACCTTCGCGAACTGCACTCGCACAACTCGCGACGCGGCCCGCTGAGTGACGCCGAGGGTACGCGCCAGCTCGCGACGTAGACGAATGGTGAACCGGCGCCAGAGCTCGGGCGCGTGGTACTGCCAAACCACCTGTCCGACGTAGTCGTAGCAGTCAGGGCAGACGGCGTCGCCGCGTTGCGAATCATCCTCGGCATGGGTGCAGCGACAACCCAGCGGCATCCCGTGCTCACACGTTCCGTCACGATGATCAGTGGCGGTCGTGTGCACCGCGCCGAAGGAGGGCGCTGTCAGCGTCAAGAACACCATCGGGTGGGTCGCGACCGCTTCAGGCACCTCCTTCATCCCGCCCGCGGCGCCGGCCATGATCATGTGCCACGTGTCGCCCTTGTACTCGTGACTGCACGACGCGCAGCGGATTGCGCGGCGATTGCCGCAGCGGGTGAAGGTGATGCCATCTGCCTCGTTCGCGGAGGCATATTCGGACAGGACCTCACCCGAGGGCTCGTGAAGAGTCGTAGACGAACCCACAAGGCGTACGGGGTTGCGGCAGTGACCCGTGGCAGAGACGCCACGCATCCAACGGTCGAAGTCAGGGCTACGGAGCCGCCGAGCGACCGATTCATCGAGACGCATCCGTCACCACCATGACGGGCACGGCGCAGCCGATCGGGTAGGTCACCGCGGAGAAGTAGTCGTCGTAGTAGACGACGCGGCAGATCGTGTCGCTCTCGCCAAGCTCACGCCGAAGTTCCTGCCACTTGATGATCTGCGCGTCGGAGCACGAGTTGTTCGCGATCATCGGGCCATAGTGCTCGAGGTCGTATTCGCTAGCGGCCGGGCTGTCGTAGCGGGCTCGCTTGACCATCGCGTCACGGTCGAATTGCTCTCCGAGGTTGCAGGGAGCCGCCTCGAAGGCGCGAACCGGGCGGGTCTCGACGGAAGTTGACTCGGTGGGATCAGCGGAGTGTGTCGCGCCACAGCCGGCAAGCACCGCGGCGATAGCGACGATGCCTGCAAGTGCAGCCGGGTTCGAGTTCTTCATGATGCATCTTCCTTTCGTGTGGATGTACGGGGTTCACGCCTCGTGCGGGGCTGACGAGGGACGTCGGGTGGAGATTCGGGGACGACAATCGGTATCTGTCGCGGTGCCGCAAACTTTGACGCCGTGGCGTGGATCATCTCGTCGGTGACGAGCCCGGCCCTCACGCGTTCAGGCGGCCTACCGTCCTCCGGCAGCACGTAAGCCACGCCGGGGGTTTCGGGCAATATTTCGTGGCAAAGCGCGCCGGCCACGACAGCTCCGTCTCCGAGCACCATCGCGGTTTCCATCCGGTCGCGGAGGCGCAAGCCGACCGTCTGCGTGAAGAGGCCACGGGCGGGGAGCGTTTCCTTGCGCGGGTCTTGTAGACAGGCGAAGACCACGAAACCGACTGCCCTTCCCTGTGAGGCGAGCGTCGCGATTGCTGCGTTCGCGCGCCGGAGTAGATCACGGTCGGTCTCATAGGCAGTCAGAGCTGCGAGTTCGTCGATAAGGACGACGATCGTCGGGCTGTCTTCCGTCGCCACGTGCTGCCGCGTCTTGCCAGCGAGCTGTCGGGCACGCGCCTGCATCGCAACAACGGCCTCCTCGAGCAGGATCACCGAGCGCCGGGCGTCGTCGGCGAACCGGGTGAGTAGTTGACGCCCGAGCGCGAGCTCCATGCCTCCCTTGCGATCGACACCCCAGACTTCGATGAGACCGGTGTGGATCGGCTCGGCAAGACCGAGCAAGAGCCCCCACACGAGCGACGCTTTCCCACTACCGGAGGAGCCAGCCACGAGCGTGTGTGGACCGAGCCGCAGACGCCAAATCTCACCCGAGGCGAAGATGCCCATGGGGACGGTCTTGCCATCCCACGGCATGTCGTTCTCGAGCCTGAACGGCTCCTCCAGCACGTCTGAGTACTCGAACCGCAGCAGCAGCGAACTGATGTGAGATCCCTCGACTACTGCCCGCCGAGCGCCAAACGCCTGAGCCAGTAGTCCGGTCTGCGCCTGAAGATGCTCACGCCCGAGTCCCTGCGGGAGAGAGACGCGCAGAATGCATGTCCACTCGTCCCACACGGGATAGCTGATAGCCGGGGATACCGTGCCGCGTGTGGTGTGGTCGGGAACCCCAAGGCCGAGGCGAGTCGCGACTGCCGCCCAGCTTCCGTGGATGTTGCGACCTACGTCGCGCTTCCACTTTTCCTCCGGTCGACGTGGCATCCGACGAGCGGTCGAGATTGCCCAGATTGCGACCAACACTACGAAACCGAGGACCACCCAATTGAACGCAGTGTGCACCGCTGGCACTGGAGGAAGCCACGTCATCAAGCCGATGATTGGGAGCGTCCACCACCAGCGCCTGGCGAACATTCCGAACTCGTCGCCCCAGGTGCGGAGGCCGCGGGGCACGGTGTGACCCATCACTCGGTCCCGCGGGCTTTCGGCGCAGGCTTCATCTCGCGAGCCCGCAGGGAGAAGGCGACACGAGGACGGCCCTGACCCTCCTTTACATAGGGCGTCACGGTGAGCCCCTCGAAGACTGTGGGCCGGAACGGCAGGCCGTTCATCTCGGGCGGCAGCGCCGGCTCGGAGATGCTGGCGATCTTCACCGTCACCTCGCCCTGACCTTTCTTGGCATCAGGGTCGGCATCGATGACCCGGACCTGCCAGAGCGGATGTCCTGAAACCTTGTCGAGGTCCTGCCCCTGACGCTGGCCGTCGTCGGACCACTTGACGATCGGCTCGACCTCGCCGACGACGAATGCGCCCCGGGGGAAAAATGCGTCGAAGTTGACGGGAATTGCGGACTGGATAGCCATTTCTGTTTCCTCTCGATTGGAAATCGTTGGCGCCAGTCTGCATCACCTTTGCTCACTTTGTCAACATTTGTTTAGTCCTTGAGCAGACGTTGCCGACCTTCGTATTCCAGCCGACTCTTAGCGGCCGCTGTAATCTCGACGCAGGAGACCATCGTGAGCGACGAACTGGAGATTGCGTGGGGCACCGTCCCGACGGTGATCATCGACCTCGCACGCCTCTTCGCGAAACGAGCCTCGGAGAACGCGAGACGCGTTGAGCGCATCAAGTGGCCAGACAAGCCCGGCGACGTGCAGGATGAGCTCCGACTCGCGATTGGCGCTGCTCACAAGACAACGCGCGCTGCGACCGACCTACGCGCGCTGCTGTCCGCCTACGCGCACAAGTTTCACAATCCGCGCCCGATCATCTCTGATCTCGCGCGAGCGCAGGACACCAGCTCTCAGGGATTCATTCGCCGGTACTCGGAGGGAACAGTAGATGCCGTCGCGTCCCTGCTCTCTCCCAGACCCGACATCAACGCGCTGCTTGTCGCGTTCCCCTCAGTATCGATCCTTGACCTCGTTGACCTCGGTGGAGTGGTTGGTGCACGAGCGCAAGAGTTGCTCGACTCGGGCAACTACGACGCGAAGGCCAGACGCCCGCGTCAAGACTGAGGGCCACGTCGCGGGAGAGTATCCGTCACGCGCTCGAGCGGAGCTGCGACGTACTCAGCTCTGATCCCATGCTTCGAGCAACAGCAGATCGGCATCGCCTACGTCGAACGGAAACTCAACTGTGGCGTTGACGAAAGCACCGCGGAACTCGGACGCAAACCCGACGACGATGTACGGGTATCCCCCGTCATGAACGAGCATCACGCGCTTTGCGCGGGCAGCCTCCACAAGATCAAGCACACCAGCACCTCTGGTGAAGAAGCGCGGGATCACGACCTCACCGCGGAACCGCCTCGCGTAGTCCACACCACCGCCATAATGCATCTGCCGAACATGGTGGAGATCTGCGACTTCCGCGAAGGGCAGCAGATGGTGCACCGTCGCTGCGAATCCGAGCATTGTCGCCTCCTCCGTAATCCGTTCTACCCGCCTCCTCAGACATCTCCGAGGCAAGGCTGTGAGAACTTTCTTTACTCGTTCAAGGCCGGCCTGACGGCCGGCAGCGGGAGGGCTCTCGTGCGACTGCGGTACGTCCGGTCCTCGCTTCGCTGCGGTCCGGGCGTTCCTCGCCACACGAGAGCCCTCCCATCCGGTGTTCGCTTCCGGCCCACGCTCGCGCCAGCCCGCGCAGTAACGCAATTGTCGGACGACGCATCTATGTTGGCTAAGTGGATCTTGATCGAAGAGGAGCGCCGTGATGGCACCGGACTTTAGGCAGGCCGTCGACAGAGTCTGGGACGCTATCTGGTCGAGTGGCGTGACCAACCCGATCGTAGTTACCGACCTGATCGGCACACTCCTGATGGCGGCAAACGACGACGCCCAGTGGAGCATCTGCCTGGACGCTGCTCAATCAGGAGACTCGGTTGGGCTTGCAAAAGCGTTGACGCGAGTTCGGCGTGACTACGGCATTGATGCGGGCTCAGAGATCGAGTCGGGAGAGTTTTGGCGTTCCACCATTTCAGCGCAACGGGCGATGGAACTTCTCGATCCGCTTGTGGAAGACCAAGCGGGGGTGGATGTTCTCGGCGATATCTATGAGCACGTGCTTGCGCGACTGGCGACTGCTGGGCAGTTCGGTCAGTTTCGGACGCCGCGGCACATCATTGGCTTTATGGTCGACATCGCTCGCCCCGGCGCTGGCGAGTGCGTCGTCGATCCCGCGGCCGGCACCGGCGGTTTCCTCGTCGCGGCAGGCACCTACCGTGAAGAACGAGGACAATCGGGAACAATCCGTGGGACGGAAATCGACCGAACTGTCGCTCGAATTGCGACGGCGAATCTTCGATTTCACGGCATCAGCGACGCGCAGATAGACAACGCCGACGGGTTGCTCCCAGTCGCGCCGGATGCAGATGTAATCCTGGCGAACCCGCCCTTCGCCGGGAGCGTATCCGATGAAGTCGCAAGTCTCTACGGTGTGAAGACCCGCAAGACCGAGCTGTTGTTTCTCGAGGCGATGATGAATCGGCTCCGACCTCAGGGCCGCGCCGCCGTAGTCGTGCCAACCAGCGTCCTCACCGGCGGAACTGCAGCTGCTCGGGCCATCCGTGAAGCTCTCGTGAAGTCTCACGATCTAGAGGCAGTGATCGAACTGCCGTCGGGCGTGTTCCGACCATATACCGACGTTAAGACGGCGATTCTGTTGTGGCACCGGCGCATGCCTGATGACAAAATCCGGATGATTCGAATCGATCGAGACGGTTTCAGTCTTGACCAACGACGTGTGCCGGTCGGTGGAAGCGATCTCCCTGCGGCGATCGATTTGCTCGCGGGCAACACTTCAGCGTCCGTAGCGAATGTGACCGTGTCGCTAGGCGATTTGATCGGATCTGGATACAACCTAAATCCCTCACGATACGTCGCATCGGCGACCGAAGGCGCTGATCGCGAGAGTCACGACAGCGTTCAGGTATTGACCGACATTGACGCCACACTCGCCCGCATCGGCGGAGGAATCGACGCAATCAAGAAGGAGTTGGCGTGACCGCGACGAAGGTGCCCCTCGCGTCTCTCGTGGAGCAGGTCAAGGGCTCCGTTCCGCCCGAGAAGCTGCTCGAAGGCGACTACGTTCTTCTCGAGCACATTTCGCAGAAGACGGGGCGCGTCTCTCCTAGCCGAGTGGAGCTTGAGGAGATCAAGTCCGCGAAAGGCAGTTTTGCAGCCGGCGACGTGCTGTATGGAAAATTGCGCCCTCAGCTTCGCAAGGTTTGCGTAGCTGAGCGCTCAGGCTTCTGCAGCCTGGACATCATCGTGCTTCGGCCCGTAGCCCTGGGCACGGCGCACTACCTCGCGGCAGTCCTTCGGAGCGAGGGATTCACGGACCAGGTCGCCCGACTCGTCGGTGGGGCGAATCTGCCACGAATCAACGCTCGGGAACTGCTCAATCTGGAGCTCGAGTGGCCCGATGATGAGCGAGAAGTATCTCGCAGAGACACGATCGCCCGGCGCGCACTCGAAGTGCGAAGTGAAGCCCAGCTCCTTCTCGAGCAGTTGGATCGGTTGGAGCTGTCGATTCTCTAGTCGAGCCGACCCGCGCGACCTCCACCCTCGAGTCTTCCGCGTGCGCGATTGACGAAGGCGACATAGTCATCGGCTTCGCGACTAGATTCCCGGATTTGGTCGAGCAGACGTCGGGTTGACGCTTCTCGAACCCCGATCATGCGGAACAATCCACCGAAGTTCGCTGCAAAACTCACTCTTTGAGACGGACGAGTGGACTCCGGGCCACTCAACCTCTCGCGCTTGCCGGCGGCGTTCAACGGTTCGCCCGCGTGCTGACAAAGCTGAGGGTTGCATCCATCGGGGCAGTTGAACGGATCGACGAAGCTACCGCCCCTGGCGAGATGCAACTGATCGCGGAGCTCAGCGATGGGACGCGCGCGCTCGATGAATACGTCGACAATCCTGGGATGAACGCGAGGCCCCACCGGTTCCCACCGCCACGTGATTACAAGCAGGAGGTCGTTGGGGTCAATACCGCCGACCAACTCCGCGAAGTGCGCTTTGCTTTCGTCCGCACCCAAGTTCATCGACTTAGCCTCGATACGAAAGAGCTCGCCCTCGCCAGTCACCGGGTCCCAATCTGAGTCGATGTCGAGGCAGGCGTAGTCGTTGTATTGATCGTCCGCCATCCAGGCGATCTCGATTCCGTGCCCGGCGATGGCATTACTCATGTGATAGCCCCAGAGTCCTTCCAAGAGAAGGCCCATGCCGCTCCCGAGCCGCCCGCCACGGGTCGTGAACGTGGCGGCCATGAACTCGTTGATGGTCTCTACGACGTACGGAGTCTCGTTGCGAATGAAGTCGGCGGCGTCTGATGGCGTCATACTCACAAAGCCAGAGTAGAAGTAATTCTGATTCAGAATTGGGAACCGGGCCGGTCCCGGGCCGGGAACTCGGTTGAAACCATCGAGAGCCAGCCATCACCAACGAGCACGACATCCGCGGAATCACGCGGTGATCGAGCACCAACTGGCACCCACAAACCCGTGTCACACAACTGAAAATCGTGAGGTCACGGGATCGACGCCCGTCGGAGCCA
>DGBM01000233.1 GCA_002384765.1 Demequinaceae bacterium UBA4004 | reverse complement strand
GACCAGCTCGACGCCGTGGACCTCCTCGGCAAGCCCCAGACCTTCACCATCGCCGAGGTCTCCAAGGGCAACGCCGAGCAGCCCGTGAACATCCACCTTGCCGAGTTCCCCCGTGTGTGGCGACCAGGCAAGTCGATGCGCCGGGTCCTGGCTGCCTGCTGGGGCACCGACGCCTCTACCTGGGTCGGTCGGCGCGTCACCCTCTACTGCGACGAGTCCGTGAAGTTCGGCGGCGAGGTCGTGGGAGGGACCAGAATCAGCCACCTCTCCCACATCGACAAGCCGAAGTCGATCCCGCTGCTCGTCACGCGCGGCAAGTCGGCGACGTTCCGAGTGCAGCCGCTTCCCGACGCGCCCACCGAGCCGACGCCCACCGAGCTCGNNCACGCTCGCAACCTGCTCGACCTCTCCCCCGAGGGTGCGAACGGGACGCTGCGAGAGATGGTCGCCGCCCGCCTTGCCGCCCTGGCCGCACAGAACGCCCCCCAGGAGCCCCGCGCAGAGCAGGCCCCGACCGCTGACCCGGAGACGGGTGAGGTTGTGGACGAGGCGCTGCCGATGGGTGGTGCGGAATGAGCCGCGATGCGGGCCCGACGTGGCTCGGTCTGTTCGGAGCGGCACCGGGGATCGACCTGACGGGCGAGGACTTCCATCGGGCGTGCTGCCACTGGGAGCCGGTCTATGAGGACTCCAAGTCCGACCCCGAGGGAGCCGTCCGGTTGCACGACCACTTCTCCGCGACCGTCGAGTTGCGGATCGCCGAGATTCAGCCGCAGTACGGCCTCGTGCAACTCAATGCGGTGCGGCGTGCGTGCGGCTGCATGGTGTCCTGCGACGTGAAGCGCGACGACTTCCTCGCCGCCGTGTCGCGGGTTCTGGGCGTCACTATCACCGAGGACGGGCAGCCATGACCCGCCTCTACCGCCCCAACCGCCCCCGCCTCGCCGACTGGACCCCCCGCACCGACCTGCGCGAGCCCGAGTGGAGCGTGCTCGACGACGCCAAGGCCGCTGCGAAGGATGCGCGGGATGCGTCGCGGCGGGGTGAGCGGCTCGTGGGTGGGGTCTGGGTTGATGAGGCTGACGTGCCGGATTGGGACGAAGCATGACCGGCCCGCGCATCGGCTCCCTGTTCTCCGGCTACGGGGGCCTCGACATGGGCGTCATGGCTGCCATCGGCGGCTCCGTCGCCTGGCACGTCGAGTATGACAAGGCGCCGTCCAAGATCCTCGCCCACCACTGGCCCGACGTGCCCAACTACGGCGACGTCACGGCTGTGGACTGGTCGCAGGTCGAGCCGGTGGACATCATCACCGGCGGCTCACCGTGCCAAGACCTCAGCCACGCCGGCAAGCGCGCCGGCATGACCGAAGGCACCCGCTCGAACCTGTGGGTTGCCATGCGCGAGGCCATCGCGCAACTCCGACCATCACTAGTCGTATGGGAGAACGTCCGTGGAGCCTACTCAGCCCCGGCCGATAGCGAGTTGGAACACTGCGCGGGATGCATGGGAGCGGATCGACTCGGGTCCGGGCCTGTTCTGCGAGCACTCGGACGTGTACTCGGAGACCTTTCCGACCTCGGGTATGACGCTCGGTGGCACGGCCTACGAGCTGCCGACGTCGGAGCCCCGCACGGACGGTTCCGGGTGTTCGTTGTTGCCTACGCCGAACACACACAACTGGAAAGAGTCGGGGCACTGTCGGGACTTCGGAGCCGACCTGACCCACGCACTGCTCTGCGGCTGCCACTACCAACGGGGAGCGTAGACACTCTCCTCCCCACCCCCGCCGTCAACGACATGGGCGAGGGCAAGACGCCCGAAGCCTGGGACGAGTGGACCGCGAAGATGCAGGCCGCGCACGGCAACGGCAATGGGCACGGGAAGTCGCTGGCGATCGAGGCGCAGCGGTTGCTGCCGACGCCGCGAGCACTCGACGGAACGAACGTCTGCGGGGTCACGCCGAACCGCACCGATGAGGACAACGCCCGTGCCGGCATCACGCTCCACGACATCTCGCGCGACGACAAGTGGGGCATCTACGCCGACGCCATCGCCCGCTGGGAAGCCCTCACCCGCCCCGCGCCCGCACCCACGCAGCCGAGCAAGAAGGGCACGCCGCAGCTCTCGCCGGCCTTCTCCGAGTGGCTCATGGGGCTGCCCGAGGGACACGTCACGGGCGTGCCGGGGCTGAGCCGCAACGACATGCTCAAGGCGCTCGGAAACGGGGTCGTGCCCCAGCAAGCGGCGGCTGCACTGCGGTTCCTGCTCAGCGTGGAGGCCGCCGCATGATCGACGCCCCCGCCCTCGCCGCCTGGAACGCCCGCAACAAGCGAGCCCGCGACGAGTACGCCCTCAACCCGATCACCTCCGACGGCCACCTCGCCGGACCCTGCCTGGTCTGCGGACGCACCACGAGCGCCCAGGCCGGGCACTGCCGTCGCTGCACGAAGGACAAGCCATGACCGACCGACGCCACGCACACACCTACGCCACGCCAGCCGTCGAGACCATCCGGGCCGACGAGCCGCAACCAGCCTGCCTCGGCAACTCACTCCCGTTCGACCTGCTCCACGACTACATCAGCGGCCCCGAGTTCCGCGCTGCCCGACGTGAGGCCCTCGCCCTGTGCAACGCCTGCCCGCTGCAGGCCGCGTGCTGGACGGAGAACCGCGACGAGGTGTGGGTCGTGGCGCTGGTCAACGGTGAGGCGCGCAACCGGAAGCGGAAGCCGCCGACGACCACCGCCCGCTGTGGCTCGCCGGCCGGAGCTCGCGCGCACTACCGCCGCGACGAGCGAGCCTGCGACGCCTGCAAGCGAGCCGACTACGCGGCGACCCGGGCATGGAAGGCCCGCCGCCGAGCTGAGCGAAAGGAGGCCGCGGCATGAACCTCCCACCATGCACGCGCTACTCGCCGAGCCTGTTCGACTCCACCGCCCTCGGCGACCACCTCACCGCACGGGCCGTCTGTGCAGCGTGCCCGATGGTGACTGCCTGCCTCGAGCGGGCGCTGGGGATCGCGG
>DGBM01000178.1:12971-24064 GCA_002384765.1 Demequinaceae bacterium UBA4004 | reverse complement strand
GAACTCGACGAGGCGATGATGATCGACGGCGCCGGACCATGGCGCCGGTTCTGGGATTTGATCATGCCGCTGTCCAAGCCGGCGGTCGGCACCGTCATCATCTTCTCCTTCCTTGGGACATGGGACGAGTTTGCGTGGGCCTTGACGGTGCTCAACGACGTTGACAACCGCACGCTGCCGATCGCGATCGCGCTGTTCCAGGGACAGCACTCGACGTCCTGGGGTCTCGTGTTCGCTGCCTCGCTCATCGCCATCGTGCCCGTCCTGATTGTCTACATCCTCTTCCAGCGCAACTTCGTCGCTGGCCTCACTACAGGAGCTCTGAAGCACTGATGTCAGCCCCTTCGACCGTTCTGGCCGACGCGTCCATCCGAGTCATCTCGGAAGGGCAAGCGCCCTCGGGGGCGTACGTCGCCAGCCCAAATTTCTCGCAGTACGGCTTTGCGTGGCTCCGCGATGGTGCGTACTGCGCTCTGGCCATGGACGCCGTTGGCGAGCAGGAGTCTGCCGCACGATTCCACCGATGGGCGACCGACGTGGTTCTGGGCGAGCGGGACCAGATCTCGCGCGTGGTCGCCGCGCTTGATCGCGGCGATGAGGTCGCGCCCGGAATGATGTTGCCGACCCGGTACACCCTCGACGGAGAACGGGAGGGGGTCGACCCGGACGATGCCTGGCCGAATTTCCAGCTTGATGGCTATGGCACCTGGCTCTTCGCGCTTGAGCGCCATATGGGCGATGCGAGCCCGGACGACGCGACTAGCGAGGCCGTCGAACTGGCCGCTTCGTATCTTGCGGCGTCGTGGAGGATGCCGTGTTACGACTACTGGGAGGAGTTCGGGGACCGGCTTCACACGTCGACCCTGGCGGCGATTGCCGCAGGCTTGCGCGCTGCTGGCCGCATCCTCGGTCGGGGAGCCTTCTTGGAGGAGGCAGCCACGATCATGGAGTTTGTGCACAGGGAATGCGTCGTGGACGGCGCGTTCGTGAAGGGGCCCGATGACCCGCGCGTGGACGCGAGCCTCTTGTCTTTGGCGACGCCGTTTCAGCTGGTGGGTGTCGAGGACCCCCTCGTGCGCGCCACCGTGCAACGGATTCGGTCCGAACTGGTTTCGCCGACAGGCGGCGTCCGACGCTATGTCGGGGACACGTACTTTGGGGGAAGTCCGTGGTTGCTCCTCACCGCATGGCTCGGCTGGCATCTGCGGATCGCCGGAGACGATGAGGGCTACCTCGCGGCCCGTGCCTGGGTCGAGGGCCACGCCGGCCAGAGCGGCTGGATGGCGGAGCAGATCACCGACGAACCGCAGGATCCTGCGTCGGTAGCGCCGTGGGTCGAGAGGTGGGGGGCCGCCGCAAATCCACTGCTGTGGTCGCACGCCAAGTATCTTCTGATGGAGAGCGAGGTGCCCGCGTGATTCCTGACAAGGCAACCTATGGCCCAGGCGAGTCCGTCGTCATCGAGTTCGATGGGCCTGCATCGGCTGGAGAGTTGCAAGTCCTCCACCTCGACGTGTGCATTGCCAGGAAGACGATCGAGCCGGGCGCGCTCAGTGTGGACCTGGGCTCATTCGAGATCGGTGGCTATGGCGTGACGTTCGGTCAAGACTCGACCGCCATCGATGTGCTGGCGAGCCGCTGGGATCGGCCGCGTTACGGATTCGTCGTGCGCCTCGCGGGCGACGTGGACCAGATCGCGGTCACCCGCCTGTTTCGCCGCCTGCACCTCACCGCCGCGCAACTGTACGACTGGGCCTACCGTCACTCGGCGCTGATGCCGCCGGCCCGCCACTACGTGGATCCGCTCGGGCAGCCGAGGGACATGGACGTGGTTAACGCGATGTGCGCCGCTTTGAAGGCCGCCAGCGTGACCCCGCTCGGCTACTCGGCCGTCTATGCGGTCGGCCACGACGAGACCGATGCATGGGCCGATGCACTCTTGCTGAAGTCCGACGGCTCTGCGTATCGGCTCGGCGAGGACTTTCTCGTGCTGCTCGATCCCGCGCACGAGCGTTGGCTCAACCACTACCTTGACGAGCTCGAACGAGTCATCGCCGACAGTGAAATCTCGGGATTTCACCTCGACCAGTACGGCTGGCCGAAGTTCGCCCGACGGGGCGATGGAGAACGTATCGACCTGGCCGCCTCATTCGGTAGTTTGATCGCGGCCGTCCGAAGGCGGCTACCCGACGTGCCGTTCATGTTCAACAACGTGAACGACTTCCCCACCCAGGCGACGGCGCCCCTCGGGCAAGACGCCACGTACATCGAGGTGTGGGAGCCTCACACGACGCTGGGCGATCTTGGGGCCCTCGCGACCAGCGCCTGGATGGTGAGGAAGGATCACCCCCCCATCCTGTCGGCCTACCTCAGCTGCTACGTGACGGGGACCGAACGCGGAGCCACCGAGGCGGCGACGCTGGTGATGGCGACCGCGTTCTCGCACGGCGCGTCGTACCTCCTGCTGGGTGAAGCCGGCAATGCGCTGGTGGACCCGTACTACCCGACAAACCACGTTCTCTCGAACGACTCGGTCGACGTCTTCGCCCAGTGGTACGACTTCGCGGTGCGCTACGGCGACCTCCTCTACGGCGCCGATCGGACGGACGTCACGGAGTTCTTTGCCGGTGGAATCAACGAGGACGTGGTGCTGGACGCGGGCGGGGTGGCCGTGTCTACAAAGGCCCGGCCGGGCTCGCTGTGGCTCCGGGTTGTCAGGGTGCCTCGTGGCATCGTGGTTCACGTCATCAACCTCGCCGCCCAGACCGAGGTGGCGTGGGATGCGGTCAAGCAGCCGACTCGAAGGGTCGACGCGGCGACGCTCTCACTTTCGTTCGTGGCACCAGGTGCGCGCGTACTCGCCGCGTCCCCGCAAGCGCCCACTCTCGAATCCCTCGCAGAGATAGGGGAACTCGAGGGACGTCAGGACTCATCCCTGAGTGCCGGCCAGTCCGGGGTGTGCTTCGCCTTGCCAGACCTCGGGGCGTGGACTGTGGTGTGGATTCCAGCGGAGGAACTCGCCGCCGCGCCGCGATGAGCGGCAGGCGGTCAGGGTCAGGAGCACTGGCCAGTCTTCGTGTCCCCGTCGGGCCCTTCGAACTTGTAGCCGGGGCTCGCGGCGTGCTTTCCGTCGGGGTCCGTCGCGTCGATGCACCACTTGTCGGCGCTGTCCCACTCCAGTTCCCCCAGCACTACACCAGGTGACAGTGTCGCGATGGTCTCGCCATCGAGCGTGACGACGGCGCCGGACACCACGAGGGAGGGTGCCTCGGTCTGGCCCTCACTCACCGCGGCGACGATGCTGTCTGCGACCGAGTTCAGGTCCGACGTGACCGTCGCGTCGTGACTCTTCTTCACCTGGTCGAGGTACAGAGGGACGGCGATGGCGGCGAGGAGTCCGACGATCACGAGGACGGCGACGACCTTGGGCCAGGCGAAGACGTGTGCGCTGCGGGGTTCCGTGGCGGCTGCGGTCATCTGAAATCTCCTAGAGAGTGGCATTCGGTGCACAGATTCTCACGCGTCATACGTGACCTGCCAGTAGCCCACGTCGATCCGTCGGCCGAACTTGTGGCCGACCGCGGGAAGGTGGGCGACCTGACTCATGCCAAAGCGCTCGTGAAGGGCCACGGAGGCCTCGTTGGGCAACGCGAGCACGCCCAGCAGAGCGTGGATGGGAGCGTGGGGGCTTTGTTCGGGCGTGAGTTGCTCAAGCGCCACAAAGAGCGCCGCGTACAGGGCGGTGCCCACGGCTCGTCCGCGTTCGCTGGCGTGAACGTATACCGTCGTTTCGAGGGTGTGGTCGTATGCCGCACGGTCCCTAAACGGCGCTGCATAGGCGAATCCGAGCACCGCCGAGTCTGCACCTCCATCCGCAACGCGGGCATCGTCCTCGGCGACCACCCAAGGGAGTCCCCGCCCCACCACCTTGGCGATGCGNNCGACCCATCTCCTCTGCGTCGACGGGGACCACCTCAAACGTGGCCACCGTGTCGAGCACGTACGTGTTGTAGATCGCGGCGACAGCGCTGGCGTCGTCCGCGCGCACGGGCCGCACCGTGAAGGATCGTGTCATGTGGCCATGATCCCAGTGGGAGCGTCCTGCACACCAGCAGGCACGGCGGGCTCACGCACCACCGTCTCCTCGTAGGAGCGCTTGCGACGCAGGTACCGCCAGGACGACGCCATGATGACGATGCCCGCGATGCCGGCGGCGGCCGTCACGCCAAAGCCGTACGAGGGGCCGCCGCGCTCCAGCAGCACCCCGGCCAGCCACGCGCCCCCCGCGACGCCCAGGTCGAGTCCGACACGTGTCCATGCCATGCCCTCGGTGAGACGAGAGCGGGGGATCAAGGCGTGCACCATGCCGTCGCCCACCGCCATGGTGGGAGCGATCACCAGTCCCGTCATGAACATGAGGAGACCCAGGACGAGCAGGTTCGGGGCGAACACAAACGTCACCGCCCCCAGACCGCTTCCCGTGACGCCCCACAGCAGCCTGGACGCGAGGGATCCCGTCCACACGCGCGCACCGTAGGAGAGGCCACCCACCAGCGACCCCAGTGCGAACACTGCGAGTACCGGGCCGGACCATGACTTGTGGCCCAACTGGTCGGCAAGGGCCACCGTGGACGCGTCTACGGAAGCGAACAGCGCCCCCTGCGTGGCGAAGACCACCGTGGTGATGATGAGCGCCGGCGTGGTCACCAGCAGGTGGCCGCGCAAAGGGTTGCGGTAGCGGCGCGGGCGGGCGCGTGCGCCGTCCGGGATGATGCCGACGCGTGGCAACGAACCATCGATCACGGGCGCCATCGTCAGTGGCACCGTTCCCGCGTCGCCGCGCCGCGCGGGCGGTTCGGTGGAGCGAAGCGACAGGAACATGTAACCGCCCACCAGCATCGTGACGGCAGCGACCATGCTGGGAAGCCACGACGCGACGGTGGTGGCCAAGATCGTTGCCAAGGCCGGGCCAGCGATGAAGAGCACTTCCTCGAGCGAACTTTCCAGGGAAAACGCCGTGTTCAGGCTGTGTTTGTCGGGCACAATGTGGGTCCATCGGGCGCGGGTCAGCGGGGACTGGCTGCCACTCAGGGCAACCATCGGCGCGACGGTGAGAAGCGCCCACATGGGCGCGTGCATCAACGCCGCGACCACCAGGCCGATGCGGGCAGCCACGGACAGGGCGAAACCGATCCTGAGCACCCGCGACTGCCCAAACTCGTCGATCAGGCGACTGACTTGCGGCGCCAAGAACGCGTTGCCCATGGAGACGGCGGCCAGCACGGCCCCCGCGCGTGCGTATGACCCGTACTCGATCTGAATGAGCAGAAACGTCGCAAGCCCCGTCACGCCCATCTGCATGCGGGCAAGCAGTCCCCACCAGAAGAACGCCGACGCACCCGGCAGTGCCAGGATCTCGCGATAGCGCGCAAACATCACACGTCTCCGAAAACGACTTCACGTGCGCCCGAGGGCGCTAGCGTCACACCACCCGCGCGATGTGACCGGCGCATCGTCCCGGGGCCATGCGCATGCGGGCCGCGCCGGGAGACGAGCAATTCTTACACACCGCGAGGGTTGACTACGTCCGAGGCCGTTGCGTCCGAGGCTTGATGATGCCCGGCACCGGGATGTGGTCCGCCATCCGCATGAGCACGGAGCCCACCACCGCGAGGATCAGCACATAGGCCGCGGCAAGTGGACCCAGTTGACTCTCGACACCCGCGGCGACGCCCAATCCGGCGATGACGATGGAGAACTCGCCGCGCGGGATGAGCGACAGCCCAGTACGCCATCGGCCCTTGGGGCCGATGCCCGCGCGTGCCGCCGCCCACGATCCGGTCGCGATCTTGGTCACCGCCGTGATGACCGCGAGGATCAGCGCGGGGACCAGCACCGGGAGGAGGTCGCGGGGATCGATCGTCAGCCCGAAGAAGACGAAGAAGAGCCCGCCGAACACGTCTCGCAGAGGCGGCAGGAGGGTGCGCACCTCATCGGCAACCTGTCCCGAGAGCGTCAGACCCAGCAGGAATGCTCCCACCGCGGCGGAGACCTGCGCGGCCTCAGCCACCCCGGCGACCAGGAAACTCAAGCCCAGCACGGACAGCAGCAGGAGTTCGCGAGACCGCGAGTGCACAGCGCGCGACACGTGAGAGGAGAAGCGGAAGGACACTACGAACGCCATGGTCACCAGACTGAGCGCGATCGCCATCGCGATGGCTCCTTGCGCGAGGCTGGAACCCACCAGGATCACCGCGATGATCGGCAGGAACACCGCCATCACGATGTCCTCCATGACCAGCAGGCTGAGAATCACGGGCGTCTCGCGGTTGGCATACCTGTCGAAGTCGTCGAGCAACCGGGCAATGATTCCCGATGACGACATGTACGTCACGCCGCCGAGCAGTAGCGAGGCGACGGGCGACCAGCCGAGGATCAGGCCGAAGGCGATGCCGGGGATGGTGTTCGCCAGCCCGTCGAGGATCCCCGCCAGCCAGGTGGTCTTGAGTCCCTGCTTGAGGTCCGCCGGCGAGTACTCAAGCCCTAGCAACAGGAGCAGGAGTACTACGCCGATCTGCGCGCCGATCGCCAGGAACTCCTCCCCAGCGTCAACCTTGAAGAAGCTTCCCTCGCCCATGACGAGGCCGGCGAGCAGGTACAGCGGCACCGAGGGAAGGCCGACGCGTGCCGCAAGTCGTCCCAGGCCGGCAAGCACCAGCAGGATGATCCCCAACTCGATCAACACGACGGAAGCGTGAGCCGGCTGGGCGGCGTCTACCGCGAAGTGGACGCCTGGGGAGGTGAACACGGCTCAGCCGATCAGAACGGTGCGGGCCTTGCTCACGGAGTCTTCACTGCCCATGACGAGCACTGTGTCGCCGGACTCGAGTCGGAATTCGGGTCCGGGTCCGGGGATGCCGGAGTCCGAACGGATCACCGCCACGATGGAGGCCGCGGTGGTGGTGCGAATGTGACCATCGCCAATGGTCCGTCCGCTGAGTCCGCCGCTTTCGGGCATCGTCACCCACTCGATCGCGAGACCCTCCACCATGTGGCGAAGCGAGTCAAGCCTGGCGGTGATGTTGGTCCCGCCCAGCAACTCTGCGAGTTTGCTCGCATCGCTGTCGGTCAGCTCCATGGTGCCACGACAGGAGTCGGGGTCTTGTCTGTCATAGAGTGCGACATCGCGCCTGCCGTCGCGGCGTATGACGACGCCCACGTGGTCGCCAAGTTCCGAGGTGAATTCGTAGCGGACGCCGATGCCCGGCAGCGGGGTCTCGAAGATCTCCATGGGTCTACTGTCGCATGGCGGCGGTCTCGCGGTCACGTGTCGGCGACGGCTAACTGCCGCGCAGCTCCGTGTAGCCTTCGTCGGTAATGAGGAGGGCGTCGTTCACGGCGAGTTCGATGAGGTTTCCCCACGGGTCGCGCACATAGCCTGAGTACCCGCCCCAGTACACATTCTTAGGTTCCTTCGCGACCTCGCCACCAGCCTCGGCCCATTGTGCGACCACCTCGTCCACCTCCGGGGGACGCGTGAAGTTGATCGCGAACGACGTGTACCCCGGAGGAGCGAAGTCGAGGCCCTCTGCCTCCCACGAGGTACGCGACCACAGGGCCGCGACAAAGCCGTTCATCTGCACAAAGGCGATCTCGTCGCCAAAGCGCATCTTGATATCCCAGCCCATGGCCCTCTGGTAGAAATCGATGGCGGCAGCGAGGTCGTCAACAGGGAGGGTAATCAGAGACATTCTTTGCGTACGCATGGCAGAAGTATGGTCTGCTCAGGGGGAAGTCCGCTATTCGAGGGGGTCGCCCGCCTGGTACCGCGGAAGCGTCATGACAAAGGTGGCGCCCTTGTCGAGGCCCTCCGACGTGACGCTCACCGCGCCGCCGTGCGCCTCGACAATCGATCGCGCAATGGTCAGACCGATGCCGCGTCCGCCTGGTGTCGAAGCGGAGGGAACGCGATAGAAGCGCTCAAAGATCCGCCCCAGTTCTTCCTGCGCAATACCCTGCCCGGAGTCCGTGACGGACACCCACGAGTGGATCCCATCGCCGCCCGAGGTGACGGTGACGGTGCCGCCCGCGTCGGTATGCCCGAGGGCGTTGCCGACGAGGTTGATCACCACCTGCGCGAGCCGGTGCGCGTCGCCCGAGACGGGAGCGCTCGAGCCGCCGACGATCAGGGAGACGCCGGCGTGCTCGAATTGTGGGCGCATGCGCTCGCAGACCTCGGATGCGACGTCGGACGCGTCAATCGGCAGCATCTCCATGCGAAGCGTGTGCTCCTCCGCGCGAGAGAGCGTGGACAGGTCCTCCGCCAGGCGTTGCAGCCGCGAGGCCTCGTCGGCAACCCGGGCGTACACCTCCGGGCCGGGGTCGACCACCTCGTCGAGCAGCGCCTCCATCGAGCCCTTGATGGTGGTGATGGGGGTTCGCATCTCATGCGCGACCTCGTCGATCAGGCGGGTGCGGCGAGCCTCTGTCTCCGCGAGCCGTGTCGACAGTGCATTGATGTCGTGCGCCACCGCAGCAAGTTCCTCATCTCGTGGGGTGGGGACCGCCTGCTTGTAGTCGCCGTTGGCGACGCGGCGCGACGCCGCCTGAATGGACCCAAGCGGGCCCATGATGGTTCGCGTGACCAGCACTGCGGCCACCGCCGCGGCCACCAGGGCGGCGGCGCCCCCGGCGATCAGCACCCCCGGAAGCAGGCTGGCGACAACGTCGGTCGCGTCGTCCACACGCATTCCACCGCCGCGCATCATTCCGCCCTGCCGGTTGAGTAGAGCGCCACCCACGACAAACCCGGCGCCGATGAGCGCCGCGACGCCCACAAGTGCCACGGCAAAGTGCGACGCGAGCAGACGGCGTCGCAAGGTCGATCTCATGATGGGGTCCCGATGAACTTGTAGCCCACGCCCCGGATGGTCGCCACGAATTGGGGCTTGTCTGCGGCGTCGCCGATGGCCTGGCGCAGCTTGCGCACGTGCACGTCGACGATGCGCTCGTCACCGTAGAAGTCCCATCCCCACACGCGTTCGATGAGTTGGCGGCGGGTGAAGACCCGACCGGGGGACGAGGTCAACGCAGCGAGCAGGTCGAACTCAAGAGCGGTCAGGGTGGCCGCGCCGCTGCGTGTGGTGACCTCGTGTCGCGCGATGTCGACGGCCAGGCCCTCGAACAGCAGCCGTTCATCTGCGGGACTGGAGCCGTCGCGACGCCTGAGCAGAGTGCGCACGCGCGCCACCACTTCCCGCGGGCTGAAAGGCTTCGTGACATAGTCGTCGGCGCCGACCTCAAGCCCGATAAGAGTGTCCGTCTCCTCCGATCGCGCCGTCAGCATCAACACGTAGACGTCGGAGGTGCGGCGTATTTCGCGGAGCGTCTCGAAGCCGTCGATGCCGGGAAGGCGGACGTCGAGGATCACCAGGTCCGGCATCGAACGGGAGATCGCCGCGAGGGCCTCTTCCCCCGACGTCGCCAGGACAACGGTAAAGCCCTCGCGCCGCAGGTATTGCGACACGAGGTCTCGGATGTTCGCCTCGTCGTCCACGACGAGCACGGTCCTGGCGGCCACGGTTGTCATCCTAGGCACCAGGCGCGCTACCGGTCCGTGACGGACGCGACCTCCGCGTCGGTCAGCACCTGAGCTTCGTACTCGATTCCCGCGCGGGAGAGGTTCATGACGAACGCGCGCAGGTGGTTCTCGCTCGCTGATTCAAGTGAGGCGAACACGGTGGCTATCGCCGCGTCGTCGGTCGATCGATCGCGAAGGTCGGCAATGTCCGTCTCTTCGACAAGGGCGCCTACGGCCAACGCCTGAGTGTCCGATTCGAGGCCATCGGCCAGCAGGGTGTCGTACAGGTCCTGCAGTGCGGGTTCGGAGAACTCGCCAGCGGCGAGCCCGTCGGTTGGGTCTTCCGCGCCGTACGCATCCAGCAGCGACCGGACCGCGTCCAGGTGCTGTTGCTCCGCCGACGAGATGTTTTCAAACACCCTCAGGTCCCAGGCGTCGGCGAGCTCGACGTACAGGTCGTGAGCCAGCTTCTCTTCGTTCACCATGTAGACCACGGCGGCGGTGTCCACCGACGACAGGGAGTCTCCCGCCGTCACCAGCCCAGCGGGATCGCCGATGCCGTTGTCAAGGCCCTGGCCACGCGGGCCGCGAGGTCCTTGGTTGCCGCCCCACGTCGATCCGCCACCCATACCCATCCCCATGTGGGCGTCGTCGCTACCCCAGGCTAGGCCGGGGCGGTCTGCTGGGGCGCCGCGACCGGGGGCGTCGTCGCCGTGCCAGCCCATGCCGGGGCGATCGTTGTCTGATGGGGTGGCCGCCAGTGCAACAGAGGTGGGGATCGCGACGAGCGCGGCGCCGCCCAAGGCGGCGAGGATGATGCTCCGGGTATTCACGGTGATGCTCCTAACGGGTTGATGTGCTTCCAGTGCACCGCAGTCGTATGGAGTCTCGGGGTGTCGTTCTGTGAAGGTTGCGTGAAGCCTCACTGCGGCACTCAACGGTTTCCCGCCGCGCCCACGCCAGCCAGAACGCGTAGCGTGGAGTCATGACCACGGCTGCCCCTCCGTTCACGTCCCCTCAGATTCGCGAGGCCTGTCCCGACGGCCACACCCTGGACATCGTCACAACCCGCGACGGTGAGGTGGTTGACCGGCGCCGCACCGTGTACTTCGATCCGGACGAGTCGGCGGTGTCGATCCGGGTCACGGCGCTCGACTCTCGCGGCGAGACGGTGGGCGAACCCATGGAGGCCAGGTCCACATGGGACGACTTGCGAGACCACGCGGTCTTTCCCGGCGACATCACCACGGTGACTCGCGAAACGATCGAGACTCCGCTCGGCCGCCTCGAGTGCGCGCGGTATGACGTCGCGAGCGGCGAGGTCACGCTGGTCTTCTGGTTCAGTGCCCAGTTCCCAGGCATGCCCATTCGCTCTGCGACCGTGAGTGATGGTAGCGAGGTGGAGACCACGGTGGTTGCCGCGGTGTCGGGCGCGCCCTCGTAGTGGTCGGCCGCTAGGGCGGTGGGGGTGTGGGATCGACGACTCCGAGTTCCACGAGCGCCGCCCAGCCCG
>DGBM01000178.1:0-12944 GCA_002384765.1 Demequinaceae bacterium UBA4004 | reverse complement strand
CTGTCGCGGCGGCGCCACCCGCCTTCGCATACGCCCGGGTGAGTTCCCCAAAGTTCGCACGCCCCACCAGGACGAGCGCCTGGCCGAGGTCGCTGGCCGGGTCTCCCACTGCCGCGTCCCCCCAGTCCAGGAGTCCGGCCAGGTGACCATCGCGAGTGAGGATGTTGTTGCCGTGAATGTCCAGGTGGGTCCATGTCAGCGGTCCGGGGGCCTCTCGGGCGCCTGCCTGGAAGAGTTCCCGCGCCACATGTGCGCGAATCGTGTCGCCGTGCTCCACCTCAAGGGCCTCGAGGCGCAAATCGAGTCGCTCGGCCCGATCGGCGAGCGGCCGGGACCGAAATGGGTTGACCGGGGCGTCCGCCGGGGCGGGCTGATGCACCTGTGCCAGCGCGGCCCCCAGTTCGCGCGCCCCGTCGGCGCTCAAGGGTGCCTCGTAGGCGGACTTCCCCTCGAGCCACGGCACGATCGACCACCGCCACGGGTAGCGCTCGTTGGGCTCCCCGACGTGGAGCGCGCGCGGCGTGGGGAAGGTCCACGCGGCGCCGACTCTCGGAATCCAGTCGAGTTCGGTCGCGGTCAGCGCCGCTCCGAGCCGCCGACGGGGAAGCCGGACGGCAAGGTCGCCGCCGATCCGGATGGTGACGTTGACCCATCCTTCGTGGCTTGAGCCGATGGGAAGCTTCGCAAGATCCGGAAACTGACTGCGCAACAGGGCGCGCACCAAGCGTTCGTCGATATGGACCTCGGCCGGGGGCATCTCTAGATCGCTCACCCCTCCACACTAGGGACTGTCGCTCGGCGGTGCGCGGCGAGGGCAGGCGTCGACCACAATCGAGGGCACACTGGGGGATGTCGGCACAGTCTTCGTCCGTTCCGGACCGCCGCCGCTTCAACCACACCGTTCGCTACCAACAGCAGTTGCTCGCCCACCTGCCCGAGGGTTCCCGCACCGCAATTGATGCGGGATGCGGGGAGGGTCTGGCGGCCAGGACCATGGTCCGCGCCAGCCTGACAGTCACCGGGATCGACGCCGACGAGGTGAGCATCGCGCGCGCCCGGCGGACGCTTGTGTGTGGTGGGTGCGGCGCGTGCCACGTGGCGGGACCTCCACCGAGAGGTCGCCGGGTCGATCGCGGAGAAGGCCTTTCTGCTGGTCAAGGGCTCGTGGAAGCACGGCTCGCCCACCGTGTGGCCGCCGCCTCACACCTGCCGTGAGGTGCGTGACGCGGCGATGCGGATCCTGCCTGGTGCGGAGTACAAGGCGCGGGTGCTGTGGCGCTACGCGATCGTGTGGGATCGCCCCTCAGACGGCTAGTAGGGCCTCGCCCACGTAGCCGCCTTCCCGGCATCCTGGCGGGATCGCGAAGACCGCTGAACCGACCGGCGTGGTCCAGACATTGAGCAGGTCCGCCTCATCGAGCGCACTCTGGATCGGCACGAACTGACGGTTGACGTCAGCTTGCCACGACCCGAACAGCAGCCCGCTGTCACTCAGCGCGGCCGAGCCGGGTGGCGGAGGGTCCTCGTAGTTGTACCCGAGGCGCACGATGCGCAGCGTCGGATCCTCGACACGCGCCCGCCTCGCGTGCGCGACCGACGAAATGATCGGCAACCCCGACGGTCCCGACTTGTCCAGGTCCAGCGGATCGCGCTCGCGACCTCCCGTGAGCGGCGCACCCGTGTCCAGGGTGCGCCCCACGGAGTTCTCGCGACCCGCGCGATCTGCGGCGTCCCAGCCGTCGAGGTCCATCGTGATGCGCCGCAGCACAAAGCTCGTTCCGCCGCGCAACCAGGCGGGAGCATCGTCGCCCGCCAGCACCGCGGCGTCGAACTCGCTCGAACCCGGGGCGAGATTCGCGGACCCGTCGATCTGCCCAAAGAGGTTGCGCATGGTGCGCCCGGACGGGTCCGAGCCGTAGGCCCGGCGAAATCCATCCTGACGCCACCGGAGAGCGGCGAACGAGCGCGAGTCCTTGAGCAGCATGCGCAACGTGTGCGCCACGGTGACGGGCTCGTCGGCGGCCACGATCAGCAGTACGTCGCCTCCGGACCAGCGGTCCTCGAGCCTGTCGATGGAGAAGGCGGGCAGCGGGCCCAGCCAGTCCGGCCGCTGCCCGCGGGCGCGATTCACGAAGCCCCTACCGAAACCCACTGTCACGGTGAGCCCGGCGGGTGTCGCGGCCAACTCTGGTTCGACGTCGGCCAAGGCGGCGCGTCCCTGGGTGAGCCGTGCCGCGTCGTCCGTGATGAGGCGCATCCAGGCGGCCAAGCGGGCGCGGTCCACGCCGGGGAGAAGGTCGAGAGCGACGAAGGACGCGAAGGCGCCGGGCCGCGCCTTCACGGCGGCTTGGTGGGGCCCGTAGAACGGGATGACGCGCTGGCCGTTGACGCCGGCGTTGTCCGGGCGATCGGGGGTACCAGGTAGCGCGCCCGCGCGTTCGGCCCCGGCCCCGGCGGCGGCGCCGACCAGGGCACCGGCCCCCACCGCGGCCCCTGCGGCGAGGAACCGGCGCCTAGAGGGCGCGCTGTCGGCTGGCCTCACGTGGAGGCCTCCGGAGAGGCGGACTCCATCTGCTCGTCCATACTGCCGTCGTAGTTCTCGTCGGCGCCAGCGAAGTCCTTGGCCACGGCCGTGAGATCCACTTCCGAGCCGTCGGACAGCGTCAACGTGACCGTGACATCGTCCCCCGCGGCGAACGGTGCGGTGATTCCCATGAACATCAGGTGGTACCCACCCGGTTCGAGTGTCAGGAAGCCGCCCGCGGGGACGGCGAGGCCGCGGTCTACCGGGCGCATGACGTTGTCGACCACCTCGTGCAGTTCCACCGTCTTCGCGGCTTCGGACGTCGCGCCGGTGATGGTGATGTCGTGATCCGAGGAGTTCTCGATGGTGCCGAAAGCCGCGGTCATGCCGTCGGCGGCGGCCTTGACCCAGGCGTCGGTGATGGTGAGCGACGACGCATCGTCGCCGGCGCCGCTGCTGGAACATGCGGCGAGGGTCAGTGTGATTGCCGCCATGAGGGCGGCGCGGGACAGGACACATCGGGGGCGCGGGACTCGATTGGGCGCAGGCATGGGTTTCTCTTTCTCGTCTGAGGGGCGCGCAGGATGCGCGACAAGGCAGTGTCAGGCGAGGTGAAGAGGGGGTCCGCGCAGTCCCCGCGGGGATCGAGCGATGCTGATGGAGACGGGGGTGCGCCCCGGCTGTGCGGCGAGGCGCGCGGGTGTGGCGAGGCGCGGCGGGGCGATGGTCAGGCGGGCCGCCAGTGATCCTGCTGCGCGGCGCAGTAGCGCCACGAAGACGTCCGCGCGGCGCAGCAACGCGTAGGTGGCGACCGCAGCGGCCGCGTGGGCGGCGAGCATGGACGGCCCCACAGTGGCGTGGGCGGTGTGCACGCTCGCCGAGTCGACCGCGAGGCGCGTGAGCTGATGTGAAGCGTGGGGGCCCGCGCCCAAGGCGACCACGTGCGCGCCAGGGCCCCACGCGAACGCGCCGTGAAACAGTGCCTGTGCGGTCACGACGGCGGTGGCGAGCCGCCACCGCGACATGGGTTTTCCTGCGAGCTGTGTACTCACGGCAAAGGCGAGTACCAGGGGAACCACCACCCCGGGAGTGGCGGGGATCGTGCCGCCCCCGGCGATGTGCATCGCCAACGCGATCCCGGTGGAAAGGCAGGCGACAGCGGCGGCTCGCAGGAGTCGCTCGGACCGACGCATGGGATCAGTGTCCCACGCGGACTCGGCGGGGAGCGCGCCTAGAGCGCCGACGCCATGCGCCTCACGGCCTCCTCGAGGAGGGCGCCGCTGGTGGCGAAGTTGAGGCGCGCGTGACCGGCGCCGCCCGTGCCGAACGTTGGCCCAGAGTTCAGCGCGACCCGACCGCGCTCGAGGAACACCGCGGCCGGATCGTCTCCACGTCCCAGATCCCTGCAGTCGAGCCACGCGAGGTACGTCGCCTCGGGAAGGCGGTACTTGATCGCGGGCAGGTGCTCGGCGAGCAAGGACCCCAGCAGATGCCGGTTGGCGTCGAGGCCCTCGAGAACAGCCTCTAACCAGGGCGCCCCATGGGTATAGGCGGCCGTCTGCGCGATGACGCCGAAGTGGCCCGGCCAGTGGTGTGCGCCGGCGGCATAGGTGCGATGGGCATCGGCCGCTTCAGGACCGAACACCATGAGTGCTCCCGGCAGCGCCGCGAGGTTCCACGCTTTGGAGGCGGAATGAAGGGCGATGCCGCGGCCGTCAACGGAGAGGTAGGGCGTGAACTTTGCTGTCGAATAGACCAGCGGCGCGTGAATCTCATCCGACACCACGGAGGCGCCGTGGGCTGCGGCGATGCTGGCAACCTGTTCGAGTTCGGCGCGGGTGTGCACGGTGCCCCCCGGGTTGTGCGGGTTGCACAGCAGCACCGCGACCCCCTCCGCGGAGTCGCGCCGCGCTTGAGCCAGGGTCGCATCGAGCGTGTCGGGGTCAATCCGCATCTGATCCGTGAGGCGCGCTTCGACGACGGTGAGGCCGGCTTCCCGCAGATACGAAAAGAAGGGCGGGTAGACCGGAGACGTGACCACGACGTGTCCGCCACGGCCAGCGACGAGCAGCAGGGCGTCGGTGTACCCGGGAATCACTCCCGCGACGGGGCGCACGAGGGCGGGATCGAGGCTCGGCCAATGCCAGCGCGCGGCGGCGAACGTCGTGAACGCCTCCACAAAGGGCGTCGAGCCCGGGTAGCCCGTATCGCCCGCGCTGATGGCGCGTTCAAGGGCTTCCGTGATCGGGGGTGCGAGGTTGACGTCCATCTCCGCGACCCAGAGGGGCAAGACGTCCGGGTCGTAGCGTCGCCACTTGATGCTGGTGCGCTCACGCAGACGCTCGAGGGGGACCTGTTCGAGGGGATTGGGTTCAGTCATGTTGCCCAGTCTGGCACGCGGCCAAGCGACATCAGGGGTGAGTGAGGCCGTCTTCTTGGGGGGCGTCGGAGAAGGCGTAGTCCCGCCAGTTGGAGTACTGCTGCGGCAAATCGACGCTGTCGGAGCGGCGACTCCATTCGATCTCGCGCGCACCGCGGGCGCGGTCAGCCCCGTGACGACAGTGAGGTATACGAGACGCTCGCCGTGGTAAATAAAAGAATCAAGCCCAGGACGGCGAGGATCGCCAGGCCCCCGAAGACCCACCCGATGAGGGCTCCCGCGAGAGCCATGCTGCGGTTGCTCGCTTCGCCTCGCTTGGCAGCGGCCAGGCCCAGGTGGCCAAAGATGATGCCGCCGATCCACGTGACTCCCGTCAGCAGGGTTGCGAGCGACAGGACGAGGGCGGTGACGCCCATCCAGTCCTTCTGGGTGCTCACAGGCGATCCGAAGTGCGCAGGCGGAACCTGCGCTTCCCCGAGCGACGCGGGCGGTGCTCCGTACTGAGGAGCCGTCCCTCCGGTGTTCGCCGAGTCGGTGGGCGGTGTGGTCCAAGGGTCTTGTTCAGTCACGTCACTCGCCTCCTTCGTCAGAATCGTAGTCTGCGCCGCGTGCCAGTGAAAGGAAGGCGGCGGCGGCCCTGGCGGCCGCGCCCCCGTCGACCATCAGGAACAGCGAGGGCTCGGTCAACTCGAGTTCCAGCACCACGGGCCCGTGGTCGGTGGGAAGCAGGTCCACGCGCGCGTACGCGACGCCGTCGCCCCCGGCAACGAGCTCCGGGAGCGACGCCACGATGCGGTCGCCAATCTCGCGCTCGGCCGCCGTCGCGGTGGCGGGCACAATCTTCTCGTCCGCGTACAGGCCGGCACTCCACGCCAGGTCGCGAGACAGGATCGCCGCCTTGCGAGCCGCGTGAGAGAACGTGCCGGCGACATACATCAAGGCGGTTTCACCGTGAGCGTCCACATGCGACAGGTAGGGCTGGATCATGGCGACGTGACCCTGGGCATGCAGGGATCGGACGTGCGCGGCCGCGGCGTCCACGTCGTCGCGGATCAGGGCGGCCCCACGCGAACCCGCGCCCACGGTCGGTTTGACGACCACGTGCCCCGCGAGAGCGTGCTCCGGCGGCTCGTCGCCCGGAGCGACGTACGTGGTCGGCACCACCGGGATCCCCGCTCGCTCGAGGTCGGCGAGGTATCTCTTGTCGGTGTTCCACCTGATCACGCTGAGCGGGTTGACCAAACGCGTCTGACTCGCGACGCGTTCCGCCCACGTGAGGAACCGTTCCAGGTGTTCCGTGTAGTTCCAGGTGGAACGCAGGATGACCAGGTCGAAGTCGGACCACGCCACTGCGTCGTCCTCCCATGCGACCACCTCCCCGCCGGGCAGCAGGGCCGCGAGCAGTTCGTCGTCGGCATCGATTGACGGCAGGTCCCGGGAGGTCACAAGAGCGATGCGGGGGTTCATGAGTGCCACCGTATCCCGGCGCAGCCAGGGGCTCCCGTTCCGCGCGCCCACTTAGACGATCGGGGGGATCGGCGGCTGTTCGCCGAGCGCCACCGCCGGCGGGAGCGTGTCGCCGGGCTCGCTCGTGATGCCCCGGCGGCGATCCGCCGCCTCCGTGTCTCGCCGCACCCAGGGCGAGCCCGCAATCGCGAACACGGCGACCCCCACGGCCGACCAAGCCATCACCTGGAGCCCGGCCTCGTGACCGGCCTGGTCGATCACCCGCCCGCTCAGCCAGCTGCCGAGCGCCACACCCGCTCCCAGGCCGATGCGCAGCCACGCCATGCCCTCGGTGAGTTGGCTTTGCTTCACCACGCGTTGGGCGACCGAGTCCATGCTGGTGATCGACGGCGCGATCGCCAGGCCCGCGACGAAGCCGACGCCCGCATACAGCCACAGGTTCGGCATGGTGGCGAGCGCCACAAACCCCGCGGCGAGCAGGATCGACGTGATTGCGAGCCGCTTCCACAGAGGCGTGCGCCACCGGCGCGCCCCGTACGCGAGTCCGCCCACGAAGGACCCGGAGGAGATCACGCCGATGATGAGGCCGGCCCACTTCTCGTGGCCCACCTCTTTGGCGAAAGCGACTGTCGAGATGTCCAACGCGCCGAATAGTGCGCCGAGCGCGACGGCCACGCCGGCGGCGGCAATGATGGCCGCGGGAACCTGGAATCCCAGGCCGCCCGTGTCGCCCTCTCCGTGCGCGGGGGGCTCGGTCTCCCGTTGAGCCAGCAGCAAGGCGATGCCGCCGACCATGCCGATCGCGGCCAACGCCAGGCCCGAGGCCGGGTGCACGGTGTACGCCATGAACGTGACGACCGCGGGGCCCGCGACAAACAGCACCTCGTCGAACGCGCCCTCCAAGGAGAATGCGGTGTGAATGTCGTCGTCACTCTCGAGAATGTGCGACCACCTCGCCCGCGTGAGCGAACCGAGCGGCCCGGAAAGCGAAGCGATGGCGATTCCGAGCCACAGCAATGGTTCCGGCCCGCGCGTCATCGCGGTGGCGATCAAGATGACGGTGCCGATCACGAACAGGGCGGTCAGCGGGATCATCATCCGCTGTCCCTTGCGGTCCACCCACCGCGCAGTGGGGAGCGTCTGGAGGGCCCACACGATGACGCCTACTGCGACGACCCGGCCCGCGATCTCCCAGCGGTCGTACTGAATCTGGATCATCAACATCACCGAGATGTTGAGGGTCGAAATGGGCAGTCGCGCCAAGAGCCCCGCGAGCGCGAACTGGCGCGCACCGGGCTTCTTGAGGAGGGGGCTATAGGGGCTTGGCACGTAGGCCATGATGTCACCTGGGCGAGACAAGGTGGTCGGTTGAGGGGCCTAGGTGGGGTCGCCCTCGCCGACGTCGCCATGCGGAGTCTCGACCGGCGGCGGCAACGTGTTGTGGGACGTGCGCCGCTTGTCTTGCCAGATCAGCAGGGCGGCGCCGCCGATAATGACGAGCGCTGCCGCGCCGATGCCCACCCATTTCAGGATGGGCCCCCAGGCAATGCCATCGGTCGCCTGGCCGCGGATCACGATCTCGTCCGGCGTCAGGAGGTCCTCGAGGCCCAGCACGACCGTCTTGCCCTCCACCTGCCCGGCCGTCGCGGACTTGACCGGCCCGGGGAAGGTGAAAGTGATGGCGAAGTCGATCGAGTCGGCGATCAGCCCGATCGCGCTGGCACCCTGAACCCCGGACAGGTCCCGGCTGGGGTCGGCGGGGATGGTGACAACGTAGACGTTTCCGTCTCGTGCGACCCTCATGGGGGTCCCCAGGCCCGGAGCCACCTGGTCGATGCCCACCTGGGCCGCCGTCCCGAACTGGTCCAACGTCAGGTCTCTGGCGATGATGTGGATTCCGCGTCGGTTCCCTTCGACGTAGTCCTCGATCGTCACTTTGGAGGGATCGATACCACGTCCGATCGCGTCGGGCGCCGACAACGCTTGGGTCGTCAGCGTGTCCAGATCGATGCCCGCCTGGCTGGCCGCCTCCGGCGTGAGGGCGACGATCAACTCCTGCGTGACCGTGTCGTCGGCCGTGAAGGTGTTGGTGGACTGAAACCTCACGCAGCCGGTCAGCATTGCCGCGACGGTGAGCAACACGGCCGCGCGCGAGAGAGCTGTGATCACTCTTTCTTGTCCTCCGGCTCGGCGGGGGGTGCCGGCTCGGCGGGGGGTGCCGGCGGGTCAACCTCAGGCATGAGCGTGGGAGGGGGAGGCACAGCACCTTCCGCACCGGAGGACATCGCGGCGGGCGCGGCGCCCTTCTGCTTGCGCAGGACGATGACCACCACCGCGGCGATGCCTGCCAGCGCCACAATGATTGCCAGGGCCACGAAGATCAGCCAGAGCGGGAAGGCGCTGTCGGACGTCGCGCCCGCCGTCGCGGAGATCGGCTCGGTCTGGGCGAACAGGTCCCATGTCACGGTCTTGCCTTCGATCGTTCCGTTGGTTTCGCCCCCACTCACCTCGCCAGGGAACGTGATCGACAGTAGTGATTCGGCGCCGGTCGGCACCTGATCTATTTCGTCCGCGTTGGTAGGGGACGATTCGCTGGACACGACGAACTGGTCGCCCACCCGCTCGATGCTGAACAACTCACCGAACGCCGCATTCACCTGGTCGAGGTCCAGGCCGTCGAACGAGTACGACTTGCCGATGTAGTCACCCTCGGCGTAGTCGTCCACCGAGAAGTTTCCAGACTGGCCCTCGAAAGGGCTGTCGGCGAAGAGTTGCGCAAGCGCGTCCTCGTCCGAAGCGGCGCCCATCTGCTCTCCGATGCCTTTCTGGACCGCCATGATGACGGAGCCCGAGGCCTTGTTGTCGGAGTCGAGCGTGATGTCCACGTTGTACCGGAGGCACCCGCTCAGGGCGAGTACGGCGACCAGGCTGAGCGCGGCGACCCGTGCGATGCGATTCATGACCTCACCCTCCCACAGTCGGCGTCGCCGGACTAGGGTGCGCGGCGGGCAATCCGGCCGGCACATGCGTACGCGATTCCACCCGCGATCAGCACCGCCGCCGCGAACCACGCAAGGGGCGCAGCACGGTCCGGCTTGGCGATGGCGCTGCCGCGCGCAGACAGTTCTGGAGGAGCGTCCTGCAACTGCCACGTCACCGTCCGGTTGGTGACGCTGCCGTTGTTCTGCGTCACATCCCCAGGAAACGTCACGCGAACGATGAATTGCGCGTCCGCGAGGTGGCTCGAGACGTCGTCCTGAGGCAGTTCGCCTTGCGCTGCCAGACTCACCGCGTTCGACGGTCCGGACACCACGAACTCATCGCCGACGCGCTGAATGCCCCAGTCCCCGTCGCTCGGCGCAAAGGTGTCGAGAGGTGCGTCGGCAAAGGAGACGGTGACTCCTACGTAGCCGTCCTCGCTGTAGTCGCCGTAGGAGACGTCGGCGAGGGTCTTTGCCTTCGCATACTCGCCCCACAGCTCTTGGGCCATGTCCCGGTCGGACATCCCAAAGTTGTCTCCGGTGCCCTTCTCCACCGCCACCACGTACTGACCTGACACCGTGTTGTCGGGGTCAAGAGTGAGGTCGGCGGTGAAGCGCAGGCAACCGCCCAGAGCGAGCGTGGCTACGGCAGCCAGCAACGCGAGTCGCCATCGGTGCATAGGTCGAGGGTGACACGGCCACCCCGCGATGCCCGCAGCGACACGGACTCCTAGCGGTCGAGCGCTTCCGTGACCACGTCACGAGCGGCGGCCTGGACCTCGCCCAGGTGCGACTGAGACACGAACGACTCGGCGTAGATCTTGTAGACGTCCTCGGTGCCCGAGGGACGGGCCGCGAACCAGGCGTCGTCCGTGGTGACCTTGAGCCCGCCGATCTTGGCGCCGTTGCCGGGTGCCGTCGTGAGCTTCGCGCGGATGTCCTGACCCGCAAGCGTCTTCGCCGTCACCTGCTCGGGGCTGAGTTTGCCCAGCGCGGCCTTCTGGTCC
The DNA here is from genome assembly GCA_002384765.1 of Demequinaceae bacterium UBA4004. Next base: position 2,585 of record DGBM01000178.1, on the reverse strand, counting down.
TTGGTGGCCGCGGCGTCGACGCGCGCATACCAGGACTCGCCCAGTCTGTGGGTGAGGGAGCGGTGCAAGGCGGACGGCGACGATCCCGCGGTCGCGGTGATCTCCGACGCGAGCAGGCACATGATGAGCCCATCCTTGTCGGTGGTCCACACGCGGCCGTCGCGCCGCAGGAAACTCGCGCCAGCGGATTCCTCACCGCCAAACGCCACCTCACCACTGAGCAGTCCGGGCACGAACCACTTGAAGCCCACGGGCACCTCGACCACGGTGCGGCCGATGTCGGCGCCGACGCGGTCGATGAGGCTCGACGAGACGAGGGTCTTGCCGATCTTGGCGTCGGCGGGCCACTCGGGCCGCGCCCCGCCGTACAGGTAGGCGATCGACGCCGCGAGGTAGTGGTTGGGGTTCATCAGCCCGCCGTCGCGGGTGACGATGCCGTGGCGGTCCGAGTCCGCGTCGTTACCGGTGGCGATGTCGAACGGCGCATCCGACGCCGACATGAGGTCTCGCAACGTGGCCATNNTAAACTCCTCGCCGATAGCGCCCCAGTAGTCGACTGCGGCGCCACCCAGTGGGTCCGCGCCGATGCGCACGTCGGCTCGTCTGATGGCCTCGAGGTCGATCACTGACGGCAGGTGGGTGAGATAGAGGTCGAGGAAGTCGAATCCCTTGGTGGTGTCGGCGGCCACCGCCTTCGCGTACTGGAAGCGCTGCACCTGACGCCAGTCGCCCGCCAGCAGTGCGTTCGCGCGTTCGGCGATCCAGGCGGTCGCGTCGGTGTCGGCAGGGCCGCCGTGGGGCGGGTTGTACTTGAAGCCGCCGTCGCGCGGGGGGTTGTGTGACGGCGTGATGACGATGCCGTCGGCAAGGCCCGAGCCGGAGGTCCGCAGGCCGGTCTCGGCCACGGCGCCGTTGGCGACCAGGATGGCGAGCGACACCGCGGGCGTCGGCGTGTAACGGTCCCGCGCATCGATCCTCACCTCGACGCCGGCGGCAGCCAGGACCTCCACGGCGGTCTCCTGTGCCGGGCCGGACAGGGCATGCGTGTCCTTCCCGATGAAGAGGGGACCGTCGATGCCCTGATTGCGGCGATACTCGACGATCGCGGCCGTGGTGGCGACGATGTGGGCCTCGTTGAAAGCCGTGTCGAGCGAGGACCCGCGGTGCCCGGACGTGCCAAACACCACCCGCTGGTCGGCGATGCGTGGGTCCGGCACCAGGTCGTAATAGGCGCCCAGGAGGGCGTCGACGTCGATCAGGTCTTCGGGAAGGGCAACTCTGCCTGCGCGCTCATGCATGGGCCAAGTCTTGCACTTTGGACGTGATGGCGCAGGCCCTCGCTGGTCACATTCCTCCCATGCTGGGGTAAAGAGGGGTTCATTTCTCCGTGCGAACGCGGCTAGGCTATGAGCGTGGCGAAACCACGATCCGAGACCCCGAAGGCGCCCGGCGCGGCGCGCAAGCCCAGCGCGCGCTCGGGACGTGTTGCGGCCGCTCGTCGAGCCGCTCAGGCCGCGTCTGTCCCGACGGCGGCGGTGCTGATCGTGGCCCACAACCAGGCGCGGCGCATCGCGGCGACCGTGCGGGCTTCGCGCGCCATACCGGGCGTTGATCTTGTGCTGGTCGTGGACGACGGATCCGCCGACAATACTCAGCACCTGGCTCGCAAAGCCGGGGCAGTCGTGGTGAGGCACTCACATCGGCGCGGTCGGTCCGTGTCCATCGAAACCGGCTCTGCGGTGGTGAGCATGCGCGACGAAGAGGGCAAGCCGCCCCGCGCCGTATTGCTCATGGAACCGGGTCTTGGCAACGCCGCGATTGGCGCGGCACCGCTCGTGGAAGCGGTATTGGAGAGCGTGGCCGACATGGCCATCGGCTTGACGGACGGCGGAAATCGGGCGACCGGGGCGACGGCCGGCTCCGCTCGCAAGGCCATCGCCGCTCTGTCCGGATGGAACCCGATCCAACCTCTCAGCCGCGTGCGGTGCCTCACGCGCGAGGCTCTCGAGGCCGCACTGCCGCTATCTCATGGCGCCGGGCTCGAGACCGGAATGACGCTGGACGTGATTTACGCCGGCCTGACGGTGACGGAGGTCGAGTCCGAGATGCGACACCGCGTCTACAAGAAGACGGCCACACGCCCGCTCGCGCGTGTGAGCCAGTACCGTGACGTCATGATGGCCATCAGCTCGCGTCGCATTCGCTTGTCACTGCTGTCCACCCAGCACGCCGTCGAGGACACGTTCCACATCGCCAGCCGGTCCAGTCAGTCCACCGACCCCACCGCACCGGAGTCAGTTCAGTGAGCGTCCCGCGGTACGCATACCTGGGGCCCGAAGGGACGTTCACCGACGCGGCACTGCGCGCCATGACGGCCGGAGCCGACATCGAACCGATGCCCGTTGTCGACGTCCCCACCGCGCTCGCCGCAGTGCGAGCTGGAGAGGCGGACTTCGCCGTCGTCGCCATAGAGAACACCGTCGAAGGCGGTGTCACCGCCACACTCGACACCTTGGCCGAGGGAGCCTCCCTCGTCATCCTTCAGGAAGTCGTCTTGCCGGTGGCCTTCGAGTTGGTCGCAGCCC
>DGBM01000048.1 GCA_002384765.1 Demequinaceae bacterium UBA4004 | reverse complement strand
TCGTGCCGGAGGAGTACGGCGGCACCGACGTCTCCACCATCGGCTTCGTCGCGGCAATGGAGCAGATCGGCCGGGCCGACCAGTCGATCGCCGCGGCCTGGCAGGCGCACATGACCATCGGCAGTCTGCCGCTGGCGACGTTCGGCACGCCCGAGCAGCGGGAACGTTGGCTCGTTCCACTCGCGCAGGGTGAGGCGCTCGGCTCCTTCGGACTGACCGAGCCGGACGCCGGATCGGACGCGGCTGCGATCCGCACGAAGGCCGAGCGGGTCGGCGACCACTGGGAGGTGACCGGCAACAAGATGTTCATCTCCAACGCCGGCACCGAGATGAGCTGGGGGACCGTCGTGCTTGCGCGGGTCGGCAAGGGCGCCGACGGTCGCGAGCGCTACGGCAACTTCATCATCGAGCGGGACTCGCCGGGCTTCACCATCGGCAAGAAGCTGCGCGGCATCGGGTGGCGTGCACTCGACACCCGACCGCTGGCATTCGACGGCGTGGAGGTGCCCGACGACCGTGTCCTCGGCGACCCCGGCCGGGGCCTGGGCCAGTTCCTCAAGACACTCGAGGTTGGACGGATCTCGATCGCAGCGCTCTCGGTCAGCCTGGGCCAGGCGGTGCTCGAGATGGCGCTGGATTACGCGAAGAAGCGGGTGCAGTTCGGAACGCCGATCTCCAAGCACCAGGCGATCCAGTTCAAGCTGGCCGACATCGCCGCCGAGGTGGAGGCGGCTCGCCTGCTCACCTACAAGGCCGCGTCCCTGCGTGACGCCGGTAAGCCCTTCGGTCAGGCGGCGGCGATCGCCAAGATGAAGGCCAGCCGGGTCGCTGTCGCGGCGGCGTCCGAGGCCGTCCAGATCCACGGTGGCTATGGCTACATGATGGAGCAGCCTGTGGCGCGGTTCTACTGCGACGCGAAGATCCTCGAGATCGGCGAAGGCTCCAACGAGATCCAGCACCTGGTCATCGCTCGCAGCCTCGGCTGCTGAGCTTCACGTCCAACGGCAGCAGCCGGGGGATCTCACGATCACCCCCGGCTGCTGCCGTTGTCCGGTGGATCCGGATGGCTCAGTCGGCCACGAGAACGTGCACGCACTCCGCGGCGGAGTCGCCGGCGACCCAGCCGCCGCCGTTGTCGGCCAGCGCGATCCGCGCGCCGTCGATCTGGTGGTCGCCGGCGCGGCCACGCAGCTGGTCGCAGAGCTCCACGACCTGCGCGCAGCCCGTGGCGCCGATTGGGTGCCCGCGCGCCAGGAGGCCACCACTGGGATTGACGGGCATCTTCCCGCCGATCTCGGTGATGCCGTCACGAATCAGCCGGCTGCCCTGGCCCGCGGGAGCGAGCTGCAGCGACTCGTAGCGCATCAGCTCGGCCGGCGCCGCGGCATCGTGGAGCTCGATCACGTCGATGTCGTCGGGGCCGAGGCCCGCCTCCTCATAGGCAGCGGCCGCGGCGCGATATCCCGCGTTCGGTCCGGTCTCCGGGTCGGACCCCGAACGCAGCACCGAGGCGCGAACCGTGATCGGCTGGGCGATCCCGAGTCGCTTGGCTGCCTGCCGGCTCGCGACGATGACTGCGGCGGCGCCGTCGCCGATGGGCGAGCACATCATGCGGGTCAACGGATCGCTGATCATGGGGTCGGCGAGGACATCCGCCACGCTCACTTGGCGGCCGTACTGGGCTCGGGGGTTGAGCGAGCCGTTGTGCTGGGCCTTGACCACGACGCGGCCGAAGTCCTCGGGGGTCGCGTCGCTGTGCTCGAGATAGGAGCGCACCTTGGCGGCATAGATGTCCATGAAGGGAGAGGCCGAGGCAGGGTCGAAGCCCTGCTCGACGTCGAGAGCGGTGGCGACCGCCATGACCGAGCGGCGGGGGTCCTCGTGGGTCATCTTCTCCGCGCCGAAGGCCAGGACGACGTCGTACTGGCCAGCGGCAACCGCCGTGCAGGCCAGGTGCAGTGCGGTCGAGCTCGAAGCGCAAGCGTTCTCCACGTTGACGACCGGCACACCCGAGATACCCATGCTGCGGGTGATGACCTGCGCACGGACCATCTCCTGGCCGGTGATCAAGCCGGCAATGGCGTTCCCCGAGAAGACTGCCTGCACGTCGGCGGGTCCGACGGTGGCGTCGGCCAGCGCGCTCCCGATCGCCTCATGCGCGAGCCTGCGCAGGCTGAGCTCCGGGAACTTGCCGAACTTGGTCAGCCCAGTGCCGACGATCAGTGGGAGAGACATGCTTGACTACTGATTGATTGACCGATCATAGTTGGACGGTAGACCGCTGGCGTGAGGCGCGCAAGCCCCCGGGCTAATCGGCGCGGGGAGCGCGCGGAGGCAACGTGGCCGACCAGACGGGGAGCACTCTCGATGGCAAAGAGAATTCCCTATCGGGCTCTGTGGCCGACGGTCGCCCCGGGTCATCATTGATTAGCCAATAAAGAAATTCTGGTCTCGCGGACGGATGGACTGCCGACCCGACAGAGGAGCAACCAGTGCAGTCAGCTTTGGAGTGTGGCGTCACCGCCGCGTGGGGACGCGCATGTTCGACAACATCGCAACGCGCTTCCTCCGGGAGCCTGGGCATCTGCCGGTGCTCACCTTCGGCGCGTAGCAGCTCGGCTATGCCTGGTCGGGTCACCGCGTGAACGCGTCCGAGGCGTTCCTCGACGACGCGATCGCGCGCTTCGGCGCGGACCGTCCCGCGATCACGCGTGTCAAGGGCACGGAGCGGGAGAGTTTGACATACCGTGACGTGCTGCGGCGGGTCGCGCAGACCGTGGCCGGGCTCGACGACCTGGGCGTCTGTCCGGGTGACGGTGTCCTCCTCCGCATGCCGTTCGTCCCGGAGACCGGGGTCGTCCAGCTGGCCGTGTGGCGCCTCGGCGCCGTGACGGTGCCGTCGTCGGTGCTGGAGGCGTCGAGCGAGCTGACCTACATGCTCAACGACAGCGTGGCCAGCGTGGTCGTCGCGGCGAGTGAGTACGTCGGACCGCTGGAGAAGGCGCTGGCCGAGACCCCAGCGGTTCGTCAGGTGGTCGGGTGGCCGGCCGCCGTCGCAGGCGGACCGACCCTGGCGGACATCCGCGTCGGCAAGCCCCAGTTCTTCGAGCCCTACGCGACCTCGGCGCGGGACGCATCCGGGATCTACTACACCGGCGGTACGACCGGCCTTCCCGAAGCCTGCCTCCACACGCACGTGACTGAGATCTGGAACGCCGACCTCACCAACGCCGCGCGCGGAGCCGACGAGACCTGGGTCTTCTTGATCCATGCGCCGATCGGGCACGCCTTCGGCTGCCTGGAGAAACTGAATCTCACGCTCCGGGCGGGCGCCAGCGTGATCTACATGGATCATCCCGCGACGGTCGACATGTCGCGCGCCGTACTCGACCTCGGCGTCACCTCCATCGGCGTCGCCGCGACGATGTACCGGATGATGCTCGCCGACCACCCCTGGGTCGAGGAGCTGCACGGAGTGCCGCTGAAGAGCGCGTACAGCGCCGGAGAGGCGCTCGACCCCGCCACGCAGGAGCGATGGGGCGAGTTGATGCCCGTCCCGCTGCGCAGCGTGGTCGCGATGACTCCGATGCGCGGCATCTTCCTGGAGTCCAACCAGGACGGCGTCCAGACCGCCGCCGGGCTCGCGGTGGGTCTGCCGCTGCCCGGCTACGAGGCGCGCCTGATCACCGAGACCGGGACCGCGGCTGCGGCCGGTGAGCCCGCTCGCCTGGCGATGCGGGTCCGGCCGGCATCGTGTACTGGAACAAGCACCCGAACGCCGTGGAGCGTAGCCGCGGGGACGTCATCGACGGCTGGAGCTTCCTCGATGACGCCTACCGCCGCGACGAGGACGGCTGGCTCTGGTTCGACGGCCGGCTCGACGACATGGTTGTCACGGGCGGCCGCCAGGTCGCGCCGATGGAGGTGGAGCGCGGGCTCTGGACCCACCCGGCCGTTGCCGAGGTCTGCGTGGTCGCCGGTCCGGAGGAGCTCCGCGGGCAGATCGTCACCGCGTTCATCGTGCGTACCGAGGACGCCGGTGAGCCCGAGGCGCTCACGCCCGGACTGCAGGCCTTCGCCAAGGAGCACATGGGCTCGTACAAGTACCCGCGACGTCTGGAGTACGTCGACAAGCTGCCCAAGGACCACGTCGGCAAGATCCAGCCGAATCCTGCGCGAGGCGTTCAAGGAGCAGGCGGCAGCGGCGCAGACTCCCGTGACCACGTGATCGGCGCAGCCGGGGCAGGAGAAGGCACCGTGCCCCCGAGCATGACTGCACAGGACCATTCGACCGTCGGGGCGCCGGCGGCGGTGGACGGATGGCCCCGGTTCGAGACCCGTGGGCTCTCGGGACCGGAGGCCCTGATCGAGGCCTACCGCCGGATGGTGCGCATCCGACGGTTCGAAGAGGCGGCGTCGAAGCTCTTCAAGGCGACTGAGATCCCGGGCTTCGTTCACCTCTCGATCGGCCAGGAGGCCTCGGCGACCGGCATCTGCTGGCCGCTGCGTGACAGCGACGCGATCACCTCGACGCACCGGGGACACGGTCACTGCATCGCCAAGGGCATCGACTCCGCGTCGATGATGGCGGAGCTCTTCGGGAAGGAGACCGGCACCTGCAAGGGCCGGGGCGGGTCGATGCACATCGCCGATCCCAGGATCGGCATCTTCGGAGCGAACGGCATCGTCGGTGCCGGAATGCCGATCGCGGGCGGCGCTGCGCATGCCGCGCGGTCGCGCGGCAACGGTGACGTCGCGGTCGCGTTCTTCGGTGACGGCGCGATCGGCCAGGGAATGTTCCACGAGGCGGCGAACCTGGCTGCGGTGTGGAAGCTGCCGCTCATCCTGGCGTGCGAGAACAACGGCTACTCCGAGTTCTCCTCCTTCGACGAGCAGAACCCGGTGCCGGTCGCCGCGCGCGCCCTCGCCTACGGCATCGAGCACGTGGTGGTCGACGGCAACGACGTCGTCGCGGTCGCGACGGCCATGAGCGACCTGCTAGAGCGGGTACGTGCGGGGGGCGGGCCAGCTATCCTGGAGACGGTCACCTACCGGTGGCACGGGCACTACGAAGGTGATCCCGAGCGCTACCGCGAGGCCGAGGAGATCGCCGCGTGGCGGGCGAAGGACCCGCTCGTGATCGCGCGAGCGCGGATGCTGGAAACCGGTACGCCGCAGGTCGTCATCGATGAGATCGACGGGGAGGTGGCCGCGGAGATCGAGCGCGCCGTGAGGGACGCTCGGGTGGCGCACTATCCCGACCCCGCCACGCTGGACTGCTTCGTGCTGGCGCCAGAGGGCCAGGCGCGCGCAGAGCAGGCGTTCGAGCCCGACGGGGTCTATCGAACGATGGATGCCGTGAGCGAGGCGCTGGCCGACTCGCTCGAGGAGGATCCGAGCGTCTTCGTGGTGGGCATCGACGTTGCCCGCGGTGGCAACGTGTTCGGCCTGACCCGGGGCCTGGTGGAGCGCTTCCCGGGCCGCCTGCTGGACACGCCGATCTCGGAGATGGCGATCATGGGCGTTGGCGTCGGCGCTGCCATGGCGGGCATGCGCCCCGTCGTCGAGCTGATGTACATGGACTTCCTGGGGGTGTGCCTCGACCAGCTGCTCAACCAGGCCGCAAAGCTTCCCTTCATGACCGGTGGCGGGGCCACGGTGCCCATGGTGATGCGCACCCAGTTCGGTGCCGGCCGGTCATCGGGCAGCCAGCACTCGCAGAGCCTCGAGGCGCTGCTGGCCCACATCCCGGGACTCACGGTGGTCATGCCCTCGACGCCGGCGGACACCTACGGACTGCTGCGGAGCGCGATCGAGAGCCCTAACCCGGTCGTCTTCGTCGAGAACCGCCTGCTCTACGGGCGCAAGGGGCCCAAGCCGCCGAGCACCCACCGAGTGCCGCTGGGCAAGGCGGCCGTCGTTCGGGAGGGCACGGACCTGACGGTCGTGTCGTACTCGCGGATCCTGCACGACTGCCTGACCGCTGCCGAGCAGCTGGGCGCCGAGGGCATCAGCGTCGAGGTCATCGATCTGCGGACCGTCGCACCGATCGACCGCGACACGATCCTGACCTCGCTGGCCAAGACCAGCAAGCTCGCGATCGTCCACGAGGCCAGCCAGGAGTTCGGCATCGGCGCCGAGATCGCGGCGATGTCCGTTGACGAGGGGTTCTGGCTCCTGGACGCGCCCGTGGTCCGCATCGCGACACCGCGCGTCCCGGCGCCGTACGCGCCGTCGCTGGAGAAGGCCTGGCTGCCGGGGGTCGACGCGATCGCGTCCAAACTCCGCAAGCTTGCTCAGTTCTGAGAGTCGAGGAAGGCACGATGTCGATCAACGTTCCCCATCAGTTCCCGTCGCCTGCGGACGTCCGCGGTCGTCGCATCGTGGTCACCGGAGGCGCCAAGGGCCTGGGCAAGGTGCTCTCGATGGCCTATGCGCGGGTCGGCGCCAAGGTGCTCATCGTCGGCCGCAACGCGAGCGATCTTGAGGTGTGGGCGAAGTCCCTAGCCGAGGTTCCCGGCGCCGAAGTAGCACTGTGCTCAGCGGATGTCTCGGTTCCCGAGGACAATGCGCGAGTGGTCGCGACGGCCGAGGCGGACTGGGGCGGCCTTGACGTCTGGGTGGCCAACGCCGGGGTCTCGAGCCATTACGGGCCCGCCGTCGACATGGACGCCGCAGCGTGGCGCGCCATCCTGGCGACGAATCTCGACGGAGTGCTCTACGGCTTCCAAGCAGCGGTCGGTGCGATGCGCCGGTCCGGAGGCGGCAGCCTGATCGCGACCAGCTCGGTGCTGGCGACCCGGCCGCGCCGTGGTCTCGGCGCATACTCGGCCTCAAAGGCGGGAGTCGAAGCGCTGGTCAAGAGCCTCGCGCTCGAGCTGGGGCCGGAGGGGATCACCGTCAACGCCGTGGCGCCGGGGTGGTTCGACTCGCCCCTTGCCGAGGGGTGGATGGCGAACCCGGCCATGGCCCAGAAGATCCTCGACCACAGCGCGCTCGGTCGCTGGGGTGCGCCAGAGGACCTGCCGGGGGCGTATCTGTTCCTGGCGTCGGCTGCCAGTCGGTTCGTGACGGGCAGCGTCCTCACTGTGGATGGCGGCTACCAGTGCGTGTAGCGGCCGTTGAGAAGAAGGAGACAGCGAGATGACCGACACCGAGACCTGCAGCGACTGGATGCGGCTCGAGGTCGACCCTCAGACCCGCGTCGCAGTGCTGCGGATGGATCGCCCCCCGGTCAACGCACTCGACCCGATCCTGTGGACCAGGTTCGGCGAGCTGGTCGACGAGGCCGATGCGCGCGACGACGTCGGCGCACTCGTGATCTGGGGCGGCCCCAAGGTATTCGCCGCCGGGGCTGACATCAAGGCGATGGTGGGCATGAGCCTCCTCGACTATCGCAAGCACGGAACGTATCTCCAGCAGAGCGTTGCCAAGCTCTCGAAGATGGGCAAGATCTCGATCGCGGCGATCAACGGGTATGCCTTGGGTGGAGGCTGCGAGATCGCTCTTGCGGCCGATCTTCGCTACGTCGCCACGGACGCCACCATTGGGCTCCCCGAGGTCACCCTCGGCATCATGCCCGGTGCCGGCGGGACACAGCGACTGCAACGACTCATCGGTCTGGCTCGCGCCAAGGACCTCGTGCTCACCGGGCGCTTGATCGACGCCGATGTAGCACGAGAGTTCGGGCTCGCGAACCGCGTCTTCGATCCCGACGAGGTGATCGCCGAGGCCCTCACCGACGCCGCCCGGTTCGCGCGCGGACCGGCATCGCTGGCCTTCGCGAAGCAGGCACTCGAGGAGGGCGGCGAGATGGCCCTCGACCTCGGACTGCGTCTCGAGTCGGCTCTGCTGGCGTCCTGCTTCGCGACCGAGGACGCCCAGAGCGGCATGGTGTCGTTCGCGGAGTTCGGTCCGGGCAAGGCGGTCTTCAAGGGCCGCTGACTCCCGCGGGTTCCGGGTCCGCAGCACGGACCGCTTCTCGGTCCACCGTGGAGTCCCCCCCGGTGTCACCCCGGCGCCCGTCCCGTCCGAGCGGCACGGTCATCCACGACAGGGAAGTATCGAGATGCCAGAGGCAGTGATCGTCTCCGCGGCCCGCACGCCGATCGGGGGAGTGAACAAGGGCTCGTTGAAGGGGATGCGGCCGGATGACCTAGCGCCTTCATCGTCAAGGCTGCGGTCGAGAAGCTCGGCGGCGTCGACCCCAGCATGATCGACGACCTTGATCTCGGCTGCGGCCTGCCGGGAGGGGAGTCAGGGAACAACATGGCTCACGTCGTGAGCGTCCTCAACGGCTGGGACTCCGTGCCGGGCGCCACCGGACACGCTACTGCGGCTCGTCGGTGCAGACGGTCCGGATGGCATTCCACGCGATCCGAGCTGGGAAGGGCAAGGTTTGCGTCTCGGCAGGGATCGAGACGGTGTCGCGGTACTCGAACGGAACGACGGACCACCCCGGAACGGCGGTACGACACCTCGTCGACGAAGGCCGGGACGTCAGCTGGGTCGCATGCGAGGCCGGCCCGCTCAACTCGCACTTCAGCCGGATCGGGACGTGTCTCATCAGGGAACTCGCGCTATGGAACGTGCGCACGTCCGCCGTGGAGGGCGGCGACCCGACGAGACGCGCCGAGGGTCTGCCCACCCTTGAGCTCTGTCAGGCCGAGGAGGGCGCGCGCATCCTCAACGCGATGGTCTGCGATGTCACGACTTGCCCCGGGGGCGGGGCCGTCTCCGGACCGCCGCGCCGGCGGCGGCGTGACGCGCGACGACAGAATTGCCTTGATTGATCGGTCGACCCCGTTCATAGGGTCAGGCGCTGAGGCGCAGCGCGGAGGTCACCATGGATCTTGTTGCGTGCTTGGCCGTGACGTGCCCGGGCTCGCGTGGCGAAGGATCGGCGATCAGTCACAACTGACGGCCGGCGGCGCCGGTCGAGGAGTACTGCGTGGGTTCCCCGGCGTCCGCTTTCAGCTGGCCGGCGGCGACGAGCACCTGCAGGTGAGAGTGCGTCTCGCAGATGGCGAGCATCTGGTTGAAGTCGTCGAGGGCTTCGAGCCGCCGTTGGCGGCGCGTCCAGTCGAGCAGCCCTGCTACCTCGGCGGAGGTCGTGGCGCCCGACCGCACGGCCGCCAGGCAGCGTTGAAGGCGATCGTCGTGGTGCTCGAGGAGTTCACGCACGCGCCTGTGGGCACTGTCCGTCACTGGCCCGTGAGCTGGTAGCAGCCGCATGTCGGGCAGGCCCAGCACGACGCGGAGGGACTCCAGGTAGTCCCGCAGCGGCAGTTCCGCGGGGATCGGCTCGAAGCCGATCGAGGGGGTGATGTGCGGCAGCACGTGGTCACCGGCGAAGAGCAGGCCGGAGTCCACATCGGCAAAGACCAGATGGCCCTGCGTGTGGCCGGGGGTGGGAATAGCTCGCAAGACTCGGGTAGCCAGATCCACCTGGATGCCATGGTCCAGCCAATGGTCGGGAGCCTCGTAGTTCGCCGCGGGCCCCTCGCTCAATCCTAGCTTGGTGATCCGTTCGAGCAGTTCGGTGGCTCCGCTGCGCCGAAGGATCGCCTGCTGTGGCTCGAAGCGGGCGAGGGGATCGTCGCGCTCAAGAAGGTCAAGTGCCGGCTTTTCCCCGATGCCGATGCTGACGGAGGCACCGGTCTCACGCCGCAGGGAAACTGCCTGTGTGTAGTGGTCGCGGTGTAGGTGCGTGACCAGGAATCGTCGGATGTCGCTGAGTCGGTAGCCTAGTGAGGCCAGCGCCGCCGATAGGGTGGCGCGTGACTCGGACAGCGCCCAGCCGCCGTCGATGAGCACCAGCCCATCGTCGTCCTCGATGACGTATACGTTGACCGCGCGAAGGGCGTCCATCGGAAGGGGGAGGGGGACCCGATGGACGCCGGGCGCGACCGCGAACGCACCCGCCTCCGTCCATTGTTGCCCGGCCGGATCGGCGGACGAGACCGTCTCAGGCATGGGCGCCCTCCGGCAGCTCGCCGGTCACGGCCCATCCCGACAGTGTCTTCAGGACGATCTTCCCCAGCGGGTCCCGCGGCAACTGCTCCATGAACACGATCCGTCGCGGGTACTTGTACGGTGCGAGCCGGTCCTTTACGAACTGCTGAAGCTCGGCACGGAGGGCGTCGTCGGGTGACCACCCGGATGCCAGGACAATCCAAGCCAGCACCGTCTCCCCGAGCTGCGGGTCAGGTGCGCCCGTGACGGCCACCTCCGCTACCGCGTCGTGGGCGGCTAGCACCTGCTCCACTTCGACCGGTGCCACCTTGTGGCCACCGGGCGTGATCATCATGTCTGCCCGGCCCATGAACCAGTAGTTGCCGGCGTCGTCCACGCGGAACAGGTCGTCGGTGACCGTCCACCCTTCACGCACGTCGCGCGCCTGCAGCTCCGGCCGGTTCCAGTAGGTCAGGCCGGAGACCCCGCGGACGGCGAGCTGGCCGATCTCCCCGCGGGGGACATCCTGCAGTGGCGAGGTGTAGGGGGTCACTATCCTGCTCGTCCACCCCTCGAGGGGGGCGCCGACGCTCAGCGGGGGCGTCGTGCCGTCGTGGGGAGGGACGAAGAACCACGCGGCGAACGCGGTGCTCCCGACCGGGTTGAGCAGGTCGAATCCGTGCGCGCGCCAGGCTTCGTATAGCCACTGACCGTTGCTGGTGATGAACGGCGCGTACGCTAGACGAACCGAGGAGAGGTCGTAGGCAGAGGGATCCTTCTCGTAGACCGGCAACATCTTCGCCCAGGTTGCGCCCATGGCCAGGAGCCAGGTGACCTTGTACTCACCGACGGCGCGGAGCACCTTTTCAGGATTGCTGAAGTCCTCAAGCTCGACCTGGGTGATCCCGCGGATCAGGGAATGGGTGGTCCGCGACAGCCAGCCCGCCGCGTGGCCGAGTGGCGCTGGGAACAGGTGGACATCGTCCTCGTCCACCTCGTATCCCGCGGTGCTGTGCTGCGCGGCCAAAACCAGCCGCCGCGCCGTGTGGTAACAGGCCTTAGGAGTCCCGGTGGTGCCGCCGGTGTGATAGATCACCGCGACGGCGTCGGCTGGATGCGGCTGCGGATCGAAGCTGTCGGACCGTCCCGCCAAGAGCTCGTCCCAGGATAGGTAGTCGGTCCCCGACGCATCCGGATAGGCCACAACATGCTCCAGATAGGGCAGTTGCGCGCGGTCGACCGCCTGTAGTTCTCCAACACAGCCGCCCTGATTGGCGACCAACAGCACCTTCGCACGAGTGTCTTCGAGGAAAAAGCGCAACTCGTCGCGCCGCGCCAACGCCGGAGTGAGGACCGACACGGCCCCGAGACGCCACGCTGCGAGGAAGCCGATCAGCGCTTCTGGCCGGTTGGGTGAGCGGACCGCGACGCGGTCACCGGGCCGAACGCCGAGATCGCGTAGCGCATGCGCCAGCCGGGCGCTCGCGGCGCTCAACTGGCTGTACGTGTAGTTGGTGCCGTCGTCGGCCAGATGTACCGCGACGCGGCCGCCCCGGCCTTCTCTTACGTGCCGGTCCACCAGGGCGTCGGTGAGATCCAGCCGGTCGCCGATCTCGGCCAACCGCGACTCCAAGTACTCTGGCTGGGCGTCGGCGGGGACCAGCCATCCTGTAGGGATCGAGTCGTATTCCGGGTACCTGTCCTTCATGGAATGAGTGTATGATTGATCGATCGATTATGGCAAGGGCGGCACCGTACGAAGTTGCGTTCCCGGTGACTACGACGGGGTATCAATGGCGATGATGACCCCATGACGCGGGCGGCGTGGTCCAGCGCAGTCGGCGAGTTTCTTGAAGGCGCGGCTGTGCCAGGAGTTGGGGTTCTCGATGACTCCAGCGGCGGGGCCTGGAGCGGGAACCCGTGCTTGCTGATCACTGCCCTGCAGGCCGGTCCGTCCAGCACGTTGCAGGTCTTGGGGCTGTCGAGCCCGCCGTCCACCTCGCTCCGGCAGACCGATCCTGAAGCTGGTATCGAAGCCGCCGAGGTTCTCCGGGATGGCGCGGAGGAACACCAAGGTCGTGCCGGTTCGCCGGCGCGACCGCGCAGCCAGCGGGACGCCCGGCGCCGTCGCTGCGCGGCCGCCATTTGGTGCCCTGTTCGCCCCGGTCCAGCGGACACCCGGGCTGCCTCGCCGCCGCAGCGCGCCTTGGTGACACACTCGTCGGACCTTGAGGTGGTGGAGTTCGAGGCCGACCATGCGGCCGTAGGCTTCCAAGCAGAGTGCCTTGAGCGCCTCGAACGCGAGGACCGGTGACGAGCTTATCGACGACCACTGCGATCTGGGATAGGTGGCTGACACACCCACCGTAGGTGACCTCACGGACGGGGATCGGGCCGGCGAACCGGCCCGCAACGGCTCAATGCCAACGGTGGCAGCACAGGCGCGACGGCCTCGGGAAGAAGGCTGGCTGGGCTAGACAGCCCTTCCGCTATCGGCGTGCCTGTTCTCCGTCACCGACATGCCTCGATCCGTGCGATCTCCCTAGAGCGCGAGTACCTACCGGCACGCGTGATCGTGTCGAGGACATGCACTCCCTCGACACCGAACTGCCCCTCAGGCTGTGGAACCGTCGAGAGGATGACCCGCGGGCTTACGTAGAGTGAGAAGTTCGGGATGGTTCATTCAGCAGGTCGGTTCCCCGCTGAGCGTCCCATTCTTTGGCCACCAGGGGAGGAGGGTTTTGACGCCCGCCCCCTCATGCACCGTACGGCCCCGACGAAAGTGCGCCATCGACGTAGATGACTTGGCCGGAAAGGTAGCTGGCTTCGTCACGGCACAAGAAGGCGGCCGTGTTTGCGATATCGTAGGGCGACCCGAGGCGACGCGCCGGGACGCGGGAGAGGAACTTCTCGAAGGCCTGCGGAGCCCGCTCGCGGAACTCGGTCTGGGCCGGTGTGTCGATGACTCCGGGGCAGATGACGTTGGCCGTGATGCCCGAGGGGCCACCTTCAATAGCTGCGGTCCTGGCCAGGCCGACCAGTCCCGCCTTGGCGGCCGCGTAGTTGGCCTGACCGAAGTTGCCGTCCTTGGCGATCGACGAGACGTAGACCAGACGGCCAGATCCCGACGCCGTCATGGTGGTCCACAGCGCCCGGGTGAGCAGGAACGCCGCTGTGAGGTCCACGCGGATAACAGTGTCCCAGTCATCGTCGGTCATCGCCGGGATGCGCGCGTCCCGCCACGTGCCGGCGTTGGCGATACCGGCGGCGACGGTCCCCATCCCGCCAGCGGCGGCAACGGCAGCCTCGAGTCCTTCACGGTCACTCACGTCTACCGTCGTGTAAGACCATGCGCCAGCGGGCGCGTTGCGTAAGCAGTCTTCGAGTTCTGGGCAATCGGCTCGAAGGTCGAGGGCCGCTACCCGCCAGCCGTCGGCTACTAGGCGTGCGCAGACGGCGGCCCCGATGCCCCGGGCCGCCCCGGTGACGACCGCGACGCGGTGTGACGGGTTCTCCACGGGCATTCCCTTCTGTTGCGAGGCAGGTCGATTGGTATACTCCACCTACATCGGTCTATCAATCAATAGGGCCATCATGCCAGACGCAACGATTGCGGCGCGGGCCTTACTCGATTCGGGCAAGTTTCCCGACGCAACCGCTCCGAGTGATGGCGCACGAAGGCAATCGCCCCGGCGTTGGCGGAGGCCGGCATCTTGCCCCGTGACATGCAGGCGGTGTTCTGCGGCACGCGATCGCTGGACCGATCACCGGGCCGGAGATGGTGCGGGGTCAGGTCGTGACCCGCAGCATAGGCCTCTCAGGTGTCCCGGTGGTCAACGTCGAGGACGGGTGCGCCTCCGGCTCCTCCGCGGTGCATCTGGCGTCGACGGCCGTGGCGAGTGGCCAGTACGATCTCGTCCTGGCCTTCGGAGCCGAGAAGAGGACCCACCCGGACAAGCGGCGCGCGGTGCTCGCGGTGGCCACCCCCTGGACCTCGGAGAGGGCCTCGACGAGAGTTCCGCGTCGCCCTTCATGGACGTGTACGCGGCCAATGTGCGTACATATCCGCGGGACAGCGAGGCGACCTCGGAGAGGATTTCGGCCGGGTGGTCGTAACGGCGCAGGGCACGGCCTTCTGAACCCACTCGCGCAGTACGGCGGGCACGTGACCGTGGAGCAGGTTCTGGCCGACCCCGTGATCAGCCACCCACTGACCAGGATTGTGTGGTCGTCGATTGGCGACGGAGCGGCCGCCCTCGTACTGGCCAGCCGCGCCGCGGCCCGGCGCCTGGGCATCACGGACCCGGTCACGATCCGCGCGTCGGTCCTCCGGTCCGGCTCGGACCCCGAATCCGGCGATCCGGCCGGATACCGCACCGCCCGGGCGGCTTATGAGGAGGGGCGGCATCGGGCCCGATGAGCTCGACCTGGTCGAGCTGCACGACGCGGCCGCTCCCGCGGAGCTGATGCGCTACGAGTCTTTGCAACTGGCCCCGCGCGGCGAGGGCTGCCGGCTGGTCCGCGAGGCCGAACTCGGCGGCAAATTGCCGGGGAACCCCAGCCGCGGGCTGCTGGCGCGTGGCCACCCGGTCGGTGCCACGGGATGCGCCCAGATCGCCGAGCTGTACCGCCAGTTGCGCGGGCGCGCCGGCGACCACCAGGTCGAGGGCGCCCGTGCCGGCCTAGCCGACAACGGTGGCGGCTGGATACGCGGAGACTCCGCGGCCGAGTGCGTCCATATCCTCGTCGCCAACTGAGATGCACCGCCGCGGTCAACGACGGGAGCAGCGGGCATGATAAATAATGCGGTCCTCCAGGTAGGAGTCCACGCTCTGGAGCGGTGACCAGTCCCGCGCCTTCGCTGACGCTCGCCGTGTCCAGTCCGGTTATGTCTGGGTGAACGCGCTCGGACGGGTGTACGACGAGCTCCGTTCGGCGGCGTGGAGGCCTCCGAGGCCAGGCCG
>DGBM01000122.1:3741-5568 GCA_002384765.1 Demequinaceae bacterium UBA4004 | reverse complement strand
AGCGCCGCTGGGGCCTGCCGACGCAGCCGGATCAGCGGTGGGTGGCGGACTTCACGTACGTGTGGACGGACGCCGGGTTCTGCTCGGTGTCGTTCATCACCGACGTGTTCCCGCATCGCATCCTCGGCTGGTGCTGGCGGGTGTCCACCACGAAGGCGTCCCCGTTGGTGATCTCCGCGCTCGAGCAGGCGCTGTTCACCCGGCGCCGCACGAACGTGGCGTTCACGCCCACCGGCGAGTTGCATCACAGCGACGCTTGCTCGAACAAGCCGGTGTTGCAACGTCCGGTTGAACTCGCCCAGTAGGTGTCTCTGGCCTTGACCGGGGTGCTGCGCGATGCCGGGGTCACGGGCTCGATCGGCAGCGGCGGCGACGCGCTCGACGCTCTGATGGAGTCCACGATCGGGCTGTTCAAGACCGAGGTCATCCAGCACGAACGCCCCAGCTGGAGCGGCTGGCGGCAGGTTGAGCAGGCCACCGCCTCGTGGGTCCACTGGTACAACTCCGAGCGGCTCCACTCGTCGATCGGCGACGTGCCGCCCGCCGAGTTCGAGCACGCCTACTACGCTCTATCTCGAGGGCACGACGACTCCGTCGCCGCCTAACATCGCCCTCCGGCAATCCCAGGCCGATTCAGTCCCCACCGGAACCGCACAAGCCCCATCCATGTCGTTGCACGCAACGGCTCCCGACAACCCACCCACGCAGAGGAACGCCATGACCGAACCAGACATCAATGAGGGCCTTGCCGGGGTCGTCGTCGACCGCGCGGCCGTCTCCAAGGTGAACACGGAGACGAACAGCTTGCTGTATCGCGGCCACCCGGTGCACGAGTCGGCGACGGCGCAGCCCTCGACGACCGTTCGCGTGCCATCCGGCGACCTCCAGCTGGTCGGTGACGTGTGGCATGCGCCGATCGAGCCTCGCGGCTCCGTCGTCCTGCTCCACGGCGGCGGGCAGCGACGGCATTCCTGGCGACGGACCGGCGCGCGACTGGCAGCATCCGGCTGGTCCTCGTACGCGTTCGACGCTCGTGGTCACGGCGAGAGCAGCTGGGCTCCAGACGGCGACTATTCTGTGAACGCGCTGATCCGCGACCTGGAGGCGATCACAGAGGGCTTCGACGACCCGCCCGTGCTAGTCGGGGCGTCGATGGGCGGGATCACGGCGCTCATCGGTGAGGGCGAGCAGTCAGGCCTGGCCCGTGGCCTCGTGCTCGTCGACGTCGTCGCCCGGTTAGAGCCCGTCGGCGTAGAGCGGATCCAGGCGTTCATGAGCGGCGCCCCGAACGGCTTCGCGACGCTCGAGGAGGCGTCGGACGCGATCGCGGCCTACAACCCGCATCGGCCGCGTCCCAAGAGCCTGGAGGGCTTGCGTAAGAATCTCCGGCAGGCAGACGACGGCCGATGGTACTGGCACTGGGATCCATCCTTCCTACGCATCCGCAACGAGCCCGCGCGCGACTCGCAATATGAGCGGGCGCGCGATGCTGCGAGCCGGATCGGCGTTCCGACGATGCTTGTCCGCGGCGCCGAATCCGACATCGTGAGCCGCGAGGGGATCCAAGAGATGTTGGAGCTGATCCCGGACAGCCGGGCGGTTGAAGTCGCCTCCACGGGCCACATGGTTGCGGGCGACGACAACGACGTGTTCACGTCCGAGCTCGAGGGGTTCCTCGCCGCTCTCTGAACCATGATCCACCGTGCGGGTCGCTTGGGCTTGTCCGGGCGCTGGGATTGGCGCGAGGAGCGGCTCTGGCCGGGGGTGAGGGCGCGGGCGTCCTGCCAGCCTGTGCTGGCCTTTCCACTTGGGTCTCCGGTCGCGCCC
>DGBM01000122.1:0-3666 GCA_002384765.1 Demequinaceae bacterium UBA4004 | reverse complement strand
TGCGCCAGTGGCCCGTTCTTCAGCTCCGCGATCACCTGCTCGATGGTCGCGTGCCGACGGTGGGTGGCGTCAGCCTCGACCGCGGACAGGGTGCTGTTGGTGATGAACGCGTGGTACCGGTAGGTGTCGAACAAGGCGACCTCGCCGGTCCCCGCCGCCGTGCCCACCCGCTTCACCCGCCGCACCACCAGGCGGCACATGATGCGCTCGTGCTCGCGTCGGGAGACGAACGCGGTGAAGTCCGTCTCGGCGACCTCGGCGTCACTGATCAGCTCGCCCGTGTCAGAATCGGCGACCGCGTGCAGGTACTGGATCGGCGTCCACGCGTCCTCGCCGATCGCGTCGATCGCGGCGGTCACGGTCGGCCACTTCGGGATCGTGAACGAGTACCAGGCGCCCGCCCTGGCCGCTGCCTGCACGTGGTCGTGGCTGCAGAAGGCGCTGTCGCCGCGCACCAGCGACTGGCTGCCCGGCGCCATCCTCGCGACCGTGGCCAGCGCCCGCGCGGTGAACCAATGCGCTCCCGTCCCGGAGCGGGCGTTGCCGCGGCGGAGCGAGAACTCGCCGATCACCGGCGCCGCCCCTGCCGTGCTGATCGTCGCGAGCAGCGCGTTCACGCCCCGCACGCCCGAATAGCCGAACGGTCTCGTCCCGGGCCGTCGTGACGACGCGCTTGGCGCGGCGCGCCCCCTGCAGGCCCGCTTGCCGCATGAGCCGCTCGACCGTGCAGCGGGCGACGACGTAGCCCTCGCGGGCCAGCAGCCGCCAGATCTTCCTGGCCCCGGAGATGTCGCGGCCGAGCGTGCGGTCCCAGAAGACCCGCTCGCTCTCCACCAGCAGCTCCGCATCGCGCAGCGCCCGCGGGGAGGGCGGACGCTGCTTGAACGAGTAGTAGCCGGACGGCGCGATCGGCACGCCGTGCTCGGTGAGCACGCGGCAGATCGGCGCGACGCCGAACCGGTCCCGATGGTCGTCCACGAACGCGACTACCAGGGCAAACGCGGGTCGAGCTCCCGCGCGAAGAAACTCGAGGCCGCCAACAGGATCCCGTTCGCGCGCTTGAGCTCACGAACCTCGGACTCGAGATCCTTGATGCGCCTGGCGTCCGAGGTGCTCACGCCGGGACGCTCGCCGCTGTCGATCGCGGCTTGCTTCATCCACCCGCGGAGCGTGTCGGGGTTCAAATCCGGTGCGCTGCCCGATCCGCACCACCGCCGCGTTCAGCGACAGCTCCGGATCCTCCTTGCGCGCCTCCTGCACGAGCCGCATGGCCCGCTCCCGCAACTCCTGCGGGTACTTCCTCGGTGCCCGCATAGCCATCATCCTCTCGGGGAATCCGACCCTCCACCAGAACCGAAGCGATTCACAGTGCCTGCACCTGAGACTTCTCGTCCACGCTGAGCACGACCGCGGACTCGGGCGGGTCCAGGTAGAGGCCGACGATGTCGTAGACCTTCTCCACGAACAACGGGTCGTTGGAGAGCTTGAACCCGTCCGTGCGGTGGGGCTCGAGCCCGAACGCCTTCCAGATCCGCCCGATGGTGGACTTGCTCAGCCCCGTGCGCTCGGCCATCTTCGACCGCGACCAGTGCGTCGCCTTCTCCGGCGTGTCCTCCAGCGTCGTCACGACCACGTCTTCGACCTGCTCGGCGGTGACCGTCGCAGGACGGCCCGGACGAGGCTCGTCCACCAGCCCGTCCAAGCGGCGCTCGACGAAGCGCGAGCGCCACTTGCCGACCGTCGCGGCCGCGCAGCCCAGCTGCGCAGCCACGCTCTTGTTGTCCGTGCCGTCGGCGCAGGCGAGCACGATCTTCGATCGCAGCGCCAACGCCTGTGAGGACTTGGCTCTCCGGGCCCAGCGCACGAGCTGCTCCCGCTCCTCCTCGGTCAGTGTCAGTTCGCTCTTGGGGCGCCCGGATCTTGGCATGCCCCAGTCTACAACTTATCGATCAGATTTCAGGCGCACGACACTAGGTGCGTGGTCGGAATCGGATGGCGCGGCGGGCGGCGTTGGCTGTGGTGTCGGGCGTTGACGATCGGGGATAGGGAGCTCGCGGCTTGTCCCGGCGGGTTCTCGTCGGGATTGCACGGCGGTGGGCTCGTGCTGTGACCGGCTGCTGCTGGGAGGCCGGGTGCCCCTTTGCGAGGCCTTAGGCGGGCGCCAGCCCGCCGTCTGTGGCGCCGCGCAGGTTGTGGCAGATGGTGTGGAACAGCCATTCGCCCTGCGCGTCAGCAAGTCGCGCAGCCGGAGCTGCCCGGCATTCTGGCGGGTCTTCATCTGCCCGAACGCGGGCTCGACGATCGCTTTGCGGCGCGCGTAGCCGGCGCGGCCCTGCTCGATGCGCAGCGCCTGCGCCATCCGCTCACGCCGGCTCACGCTCTCCGGGACAGGCTCTGCGACACCAGCGGCGGGGTACCGCTCGCCGTGGCGTTGCCGTCACGTCGCGATCAACACCTGCGCATCCAGATCGTCGGCGGCTTGAAGGTTGTCTTCCGAGCAGTAGCCGGCGTCGGCGAGGACGGCATCCGGGGAACGATCGATGCCTGCCGCATCGAGGTTGCGGGTGGTCTGCTCGGTCATCGGGACGAACTGCTGGACATCGGTGGCCTGCTGGGTGACCTCGGCGGTCAGCACGATCTGGTGGCCCTCATCGACAACGGCCTGCGCGTTGAACGCGTAATCGAAGCCGCGGTTGGTCTTCATCATCCGCGCCCAGGGATCGGTGAAATTGCGTTGCGCTTTCGGCTTCGGCGCCGCCTTCTCCACCGCGGCGGCCACGGCCGCGTCGGCCTGCGCGGCGGCCTGCGCGGCGGCCTGCGCGGCGGACTGACCGGCGGCTTCGGCCTTCTTCCGCACCGCGGCTGCTGCCCGCTCGGCAGCGTCGGCCTCGAGCGCGTCCTTCGCCGCCCGCAGCTTCACCAGCCGCCCCTCACGGCCGGCCAGCTCCAGCGCGACCTCATCCCCGTGCCGGTCCTCACCGAACTGCTCATCCTCGGCCTCATCGACCGCCTCCGCCTCCGCGAGGAGCGCATCGACCTCGGCTTGTAGTTGATCGATCTTCGGGACGATCCGGTCGTAGCTCATCGCCCTATGCCGCAACGCGTCCGCTGCCAGCTTCGTGCCATCCAGCGCGACCCGCCCCAACCGCACCAGCCCCGCCTCCGCGCACACGCGCAGCACCTGCAGGAACAGCCCGGGCAGGGCCTCCCGCTCCTGCGCACCCAGATCACGGCCGCAGTCTTCGAGCAGATGGCCCTTTCCAGGGTCCTGATGCACTGCGTGCCCGTGAACCGCGGGGACGAGGTCGCCGCCGCCTTCGCTCATCCCCCATCAATTTCGCTGGCGGCAAAGCGGAACCTGGCCTCGACCCAGACGGCCATCCTCGAACACGCCCTCGGAGGCTGTGCCTGCCTGGTGAATCGCGGCCACAGCACGGTGGCACCTCAGATGCCGCTCTCCTCCGTGCGCACGAGGATCGCGGAGGAGTTCGGGTCGAGGATGACCTCGTCCTCCGCCGTCTGGCGGATCTGGTGCATCTCCGCCGCGGTCAGCTCGACGCCCGAGGCGGACGACGTGCGGTTCTGCAGCAGGGTCGCGCCGATGCCGTAGCGCTCGCGCTGCCGGTCGTAAAGCGCGAGCAACTCGGCCGGCACCTGCGCCACGCG
>DGBM01000174.1 GCA_002384765.1 Demequinaceae bacterium UBA4004 | reverse complement strand
GGCGACGTCAGCCCCGAGGGCGCGCAGATCCTCACCGAGCTCGACGCCGTCGGCAACACCACCAAGGCGATCACCAAGGGCATCGCGATCGCCACCGCCGTGCTCGCGGCGACGGCGCTCTACGGCTCCTACTCCGATGCGGTGAACGAGGCGATGCTGTCCGCCGCGGCGTCGGCCACCGACTTCACGTACGAGATCATCAACCCCGTCACCCTGGTGGGCGTGATCATCGGCGGCGCGACCGTCTTCATGTTCTCCGGGCTGGCGATCGACGCGGTGACCCGCGCCGCGGGAGCCATCGTGTTCGAGGTGCGCAGGCAGTTCCGCGAGATGCCCGGAATCATGACGGGTGAGCAACGCCCCGAGTACGGCCGCGTGGTGGACATCTGCACACGCGACTCGTTGCGCGAACTCACCACACCAGGACTCCTGGCCGCGATGGCCCCCATCGTCGTCGGCTTCGGGCTGGGCGTGGGCGCTCTGGCGGGCTTCCTTGCGGGCGCGATCGGCACGGGGGTGCTGATGGCCGTGTTCCTGTCCAATTCCGGAGGGTCGTGGGATAACGCCAAGAAGATCGTCGAGGACGGCAAGTACGGCGGCAAGTACTCCCCGGCGCATGAGGCCACCATCATCGGCGACACCATCGGCGACCCGTTCAAGGACACGGCGGGGCCGGCCATCAACCCGCTCCTCAAGGTCATGAACCTGGTGGCCCTGCTCATCGCCCCGGCCGTGGTCGCGCTGAGCTACGGCGACGGCGCCAACCCGTGGTTGCGGTGGGGCATCGCGATCATCGCGGCCGCCATTGCCGCGTTCGCCGTGGCCACAGCCTCTTTGAGGTCCCACGCGGGCGGCGTCGAACTGGAGGCCGACGAGGCCGCCACTGCCGAGGGTCACGACGAAGAGGGAGCGCAGATCCCGTAGGCGCCCCCGCGCTAGCGAGCCACTTTCCTGGGACGATGCTGGCATGACACGTTACGGTGCGCGCACGGCTGGCCGGGTGATGGGCGCGGCGGCGTGAGCGGGCCGGTGGTTCGCCGCATCCGTGCCGACGAGTGGGAACGCGTGCGTGATCTGCGTCTCGAGTCGCTGGCGGACAGTGACGCGGCGGTCGCCTTTCTCGAAACGCTTGAGTCGTCGCGGGAGCTGGACCCCGACTTCTGGCGAGAGCGGGCGTCGAACGGCGCGAAATCGGAAGTCGTCGCGCAACTCGTGGCCGAGGACGACGGGGTCTGGGTGGGATCGGTGGCCGTGCTGGTGCGCCGCCGCGGAGACACCGATCATCACGGAGTCGTCTCCACTGAAGATCGCGCCGACGTGGTGGGCGTCTACGTGCGCCCCACCCACCGGGGCAAGGGAGTGCTTGACGCGTTGTTGGCGCACGCGGCGAACTGGACGCGTGCGGCGGGTTTCGACACGTTGACCCTGGACGTTCACCGCGACAACCCGCATGCGCGGGCGGCATACGCGCGTTGCGGATTCGTGGAAACCGGGCGGACCTTCACGGGTGTGATCGGTCCGGAGATCGAGTGCGCGCTGGATCTCGGCGGCGAAGGCGGCGCGAGCCACTAGCCCGCCTAGCGCAGTCTCGTCGGCGCGGGCCCCGGTTCCCGTAGCGACCCTGCGCCGGTTCTGGGAGTCGCCCGGTGAAGAACTCACTACTGCGTGGCCCGCGGGCCGTCCAAGCCCGCGTGATGGTGGAGCGGCGTGCGCGCCTGGTAGTGAGTTGCACACCGCCAGGCCGGACTCCCGGGGAATGGGAGGCCTCTCTGCGAGCGACGCGCGTGAGATGCCGCGAAGGGGACCATGGTCCCGGATTTCTCGATACCAATGGGCGTAGAACACTATATGTAGGTATCCACGGGCAAAGGTGCCACTAGATGTAGTGGTCTGGACCATCGCCCCTTGCAGTTCAAGGGAGAATTGTGACCTCTATTCAAGACGCCACCGACCTCAGCGTTCTCGCGCCCCTGATCGACCCCGCGCCGCGCGCGATCGTTGATGACCCGACCCCCCAGACGCAGGGCATCGACGTCACGACGCCGCGCAACGGCACCCCGCTCATCAGCGTGGAGGACTCGATCGAGGAGTACCTGTTCCGGCGCGACTGGCGCGTCAACGCCAACGCCAACCAGGGATACTCGCTGGGCGGGCTCATCTTGAACACCGCAGGCAAGGTCATCGCCAACTACTGGCTGAGCCACGTGTACGAACCCGAGGTGGGCGAGGCGCACCGGGCCGGCGACCTCCACATCCACGACCTCGACATGTTCTCCGGGTACTGCGCCGGCTGGTCGCTGCGGACCCTGCTCGCCGAAGGCTTCAACGGCGTCGGCGGCAAGGTGGAGGCCAGCCCCGCCAAGCACTTCTCCTCCGCCGTCGGGCAGATCGTCAACTTCCTGGGCACCCTGCAGAACGAGTGGGCGGGCGCGCAGGCGTTCTCGAGCTTCGACACCTACATGGCTCCGTTCATCCGCCTCGAGGGCCTGGACTACACGCAGGTGCGCCAGGGCGTTCAGGAGCTCATCTACAACCTCAACGTGCCGTCGCGGTGGGGCACCCAGACGCCGTTCACCAACCTNNCATCGACGTGATGACCACGGGCGACGCGCAGGGCCGCGTGTTCACGTTCCCCATCCCCACCTACAACATCACCAAGGACTTCGACTGGGACGGCCCCAACGTGGACGCCCTGTTCGAGATGACCGCCAAGTACGGCCTGCCGTACTTCCAGAACTTCATCTCCTCCGACCTTGAGCCCCACATGGTCCGCTCCATGTGCTGCCGCCTGCAGCTGGACCTGCGGGAGTTGCTCAAGCGCGGCAACGGGCTCTTCGGCTCGGCGGAACAGACGGGGTCGCTCGGCGTCGTCACCATCAACATGGCCCGGCTGGGATACCTCCACAAGGGAGACAAGGCGTCGCTCTACACCGCGCTCGACCGCCTGCTGGCGCTGTCCCGCGACAGCCTTGAGGTCAAGCGCGAGGTGATCGGCAGGGCGATCGACGACGGCCTGTTCCCCTACACCAAGCGCTACCTGGGGACCCTGCGCAACCACTTCAGCACCATCGGCGTCAACGGCATCAACGAGATGATCCGCAACTTCACCGGAGACGCAGACGACATCACCACCCCCGACGGCGAGGCGTTCGCGCTCGAGGTGCTCGACCACGTGCGCGACCGCATGGTGGAGTTCCAAGAGTCCACCGGTCACCTGTACAACCTCGAGGCCACCCCGGCGGAGGGCACCACCTATCGCTTCGCCAAGGAGGACCGCCGCCGGTACGCGGGCATCCTTCAGGCGGGCACGGACGAGAACCCGTACTACACCAACTCGTCCCAGCTCCCCGTGGGCTTCACGTCCGACCCATTCGAGGCGGTGGCCCGCCAGAGCGAGATGCAGTCCAAGTACACGGGGGGCACGGTGCTGCACCTCTATATGGGAGAGCGGGTGAGTTCCTCTCACGCCTGCAAGATGCTGGTCAAGCGCACGCTCGAATCGGCACGCCTTCCCTACATCACCATCACGCCCACGTTCTCCATCTGCCCGCAGCACGGCTACCTGGACGGCGAGCAGCCCACGTGCCCGCTGTGTGCAGCACAGGACAAGGTCACCGAGTGCGAGGTCTGGACCCGAGTGATGGGCTACCACCGACCCGTGAAGTCCTTCAACATCGGCAAGAAGGGCGAGCACGCGGAGCGGGTGCACTTCCGCGAGGAATCCATCAAGACGCCGCTCGCGTGACGGGGACCGTGGTCCCGTCTCGTGACGTCGCGAGGCGGG
>DGBM01000034.1 GCA_002384765.1 Demequinaceae bacterium UBA4004 | reverse complement strand
ATCGACCTGATCGACGAGGCGGGCGCGCGCTTGCGCATCCGCCGCATGACCAGCCCGCCCGAGTTGCGCGACCTGGATGACAAGATCGCCAACGTGCGCCGCGAGAAGGAATCGGCCATCGACGAGCAGGACTTCGAGAAGGCCGCGTCGCTGCGCGACGTGGAGCGCAAGTTCACGGAGGAGCGTTCGGAGAAGGAGCAGGCCTGGAAGTCGGGCGACCTCGACATCGCCGCGGTGGTGGACGAGGAACTCATCGCCGAGGTGCTGTCGATGTCCACCGGTGTTCCGGTGGCTCGCGTCAGCTCCGACGAGTCGTCGCGCCTGCTGGCGATGGAGCGCGAACTGCACAAGCGGATCGTCGGCCAGGAGGCTGCCATCAAGGTGCTGTCCCAGGCCATCCGCCGCACGCGTGCTGGCCTGAAGGACCCCAAGCGTCCCGGTGGATCGTTCATCTTCGCGGGTCCGACCGGCGTGGGTAAGACCGAGCTCGCGAAGGCGCTTGCCGAGTTCCTGTTCGGCGACGAGGACGCGCTCATCTCGCTCGACATGTCCGAGTACGGCGAGAAGCACACGGTGGCCCGCCTGTTTGGCGCACCCCCCGGCTACGTCGGCTTCGAAGAGGGCGGCCAGCTCACCGAGAAGGTGCGCCGCAAGCCGTTCTCCGTGGTGCTGTTCGACGAGGTCGAGAAGGCGCACCCCGACATCTTCAACTCGCTGCTCCAGATCCTGGAGGACGGCAAGCTGACCGATGCTCAGGGCCGCGAGGTGAACTTCAAGAACACCATCATCATCATGACCACCAACCTGGGCGCCGACGCGATCTCCAAGCGTCAGGTCACGGGCTTCGCGGTCGCCCAGCAGGGCGGCCAGACCTACGAAGACATGGTCAAGCTGGTGAACGGAAAGCTGAAGGAACACTTCAAGCCCGAGTTCCTCAACCGCGTGGACAACGTGGTGGTGTTCCCGCAGCTCACGCAGGACGAGATCATCCAGATCGTGGACCTCATGGTGGCCCTCTTGGATGGCCGCATGAAGGACAAGGACATGGGCATCGAGTTGACGGATGCCGCCAAGAAGCTCCTGGCCGAACGCGGCTACGACCCAGTGCTCGGTGCGCGACCCCTGCGTCGAGCACTCCAGCGCGAGATCGAGGACCCGTTGAGCGAGAAGATCCTGTTCGGCGAGATCACGTCCGGACAGATCATCCGCGTGGACGCGCACGGCGAAGGCATCCTGGGCGAGTTCACGTTCGAGGGCATCGACCGGGACGGCGTGGTGGGCGAGCCCATCACCACCGACGTTGTGCCTGCATCCGCCAAGAAGTCGGGCGACTCCGCCGAGAAGGATGACTCCAACTCAGACGAGTCCTGAACCCCACCACACGACGACGCACAAGGCCCCGGCCCCCCCAAGGAGCCGGGGCCTTCGTCGTTTCGCACATTTCAGCGAGGGCTAACACGGCGCCAACCAGATACGCCCGGTGGCCACGATCAGCGCCAATATCCCGAGCGTCAGCGCGGGCATCGCACCCTTGACTCCTTCGCCGATGATGACGTGACGCCGGACCGCACCGGCCATCACGATCACAAGCCCAACCGCCGCGGTGGGCACCAACCACGTGGCGATGCCGGTCACGGCGGGCAGGATCAGCCCCAGCGCGCCGGCAACCTCGGCCGCGCCGATGCCGCGGATGGCAGAGTCCGAATAGTGCGTGGCCCACGCCATGCCTTCTCCCGAGAACTCATGGCGCCGCCAACAGATTGGTGACGCGTCAGCTCAATCGGCGTCGTAACGCCACTGTAGGCGGCGTTCATTCCCGCCGCCCGCGCGCGTGAGTTCTCCGCGGCGGTGGTAAGTCACGGACCCGGCTCGCTAGGCTCGCGATATGAGCCCACACACCCCGCACACCGCCGCCGAAGACCGCTACGAGTCCATGACGTATCGCCGATGCGGACGCTCCGGAGTCCAACTGCCGCCGGTCAGCCTCGGGCTGTGGCAGAACTTCGGCGACGCCACCGGTCTCGAGCGCCAGCGCGACATCATCCTGGCCGCGTTCGACATGGGGGTCACGCACTACGACCTCGCGAACAACTATGGTCCCCCGGCCGGAAGCGCCGAGCGCAACTTTGGCGGGATCTTTGAGCGCGACCTCAAGCCGTACCGCGACGAGATCCTCATCTCCACCAAGGCGGGTTACGGAATGTGGCCGGGCCCGTACGGAGACTTCGGCTCGCGCAAGTACCTGCTCAGCTCGCTCGACCAGTCGCTGGGACGCATGGGCCTCGAGTACGTGGACATCTTCTATCACCACCGGCCGGACCCCGCAACGCCCATCGAGGAGTCGATGATGGCGCTCGACCAGGCCGTCCGTTCGGGCAAGGCGCTGTACGCCGGGATTTCCAACTACGGACCGGACGACGCGGAGGAGGCCATTCGCATCCTGCGTCACCTGGGCACGCCGCTGCTCATCCACCAGCCCCGCTACTCGATGTTCGACCGCCGCCCCGAGGAGGGCCTGCTCGACGTGTTGGGTCGCGAAGGCGTCGGCTCGATCGTGTTCTCACCCTTGGCGCAGGGCCTGCTGACCGACCGCTACCTCGGCGGCGAGATCCCTGAGGACTCACGCATGGCGCGTGGCGGCTCGCTGCCGGAGAACCACCTGAGCGAGCAGACGCTGACGCACCTGCGGGCGCTCGACGAGGTGGCGAAGTCGCGGGGCCAGAAGCTGGCGCAACTCGCGCTTGCGTGGACGCTGCGCGACGAGCGCGTCACGTCGACGCTGATCGGCGCCTCCTCGGTGGAGCAGCTGGAGACGAACCTCGGCGCGCTCGAGAACCTCGTCTTCACCGACGAGGAAATCGAGACGATCGACCAGCACGCCGTCGACGGCGGCATCAACCTCTGGGCGCGCTCGTCGGCTCACTGAGCAGCACGGGCTCCGCGGGGCGGTGGTGCTCGGGGCCGATCGTCGGATCGGCCCCGAGCTCCCCGCTCACGTGCACCTTGCAGATCGGCCCGATCTCGAACTCGCCGACCTCCCGGTCGGGCAGCGCGCCGCGCAGGAACCCGAGGTGCACCTTGCACACCGCCTGCAGGGTCTCGGGCGCCATCGTCGAGCGGAACGGGCAGCGGCCGAAGTTGAGCACCTGGCCGTCGATCTCGGGGGAGAACCCCGACTCCTTCATCGCGGTGATGACCTCGCCCACGTTGGCGTTGCCCTCGCGCAGCCGCGAGCCCCACTGGACCCCCGCACGCTCGGCGGACGCGTCGTCGGCGCAGAAGTGGTCGAGCAACATGGTGGTCAGGTCGATGAGGTGCCGATCGCTCACCGACGGCGCTTGCCGGGAGGGGGTGAAACCGACTTTCGGGCGACCGGTAGTCTTCGTGGGAAGAGGCGCGCGCTCCGCGAAGCCGGACTCCACGAGCTGCCCCAGGTGGTGGCGGGCGGAGTTCGGATGCAGATCGAGCACCTCAGCGACCTGGGCAGCGGTCAGGGGCGCGTTCGACTGCTGGAGGAGCTCCAGCACCTTCGCCCGCGTCGGACCGAGACCGTGACTTGCGATGGACCAATCAGGCCCCTTGATTCAATGTTTTGGTAAATAAGAAGTAGGATTCCTGATCATGCTAGGCCTCAAGGATGCGTACGGCAGGGTGGCGCGGGACATGCGAGTCTCACTCACCGACCGGTGCAACCTCCGCTGCACCTACTGCATGCCCGCGGAGGGCATGGAGTGGATGCCTGGCGAGGTGACCCTGACCGACGACGAGACCATCCGACTGATCCGCGTCGCCGTCGAGCTCCTCGGCGTGACCAAGGTCCGCTTCACGGGCGGAGAGCCGCTCATCCGACCCGGCCTCGCCGACATCGTCGCCGGCACGAAGGCCATGACCGCGCACCACGGCGGCGCGCCGGAGGCGGCGCTCACCACCAACGGCATCGGGCTCGACAGGAAGCTCCCGGCGCTCGCGGCCGCCGGCCTCGACCGCGTCAACATCTCCCTCGACTCCCTCGACCGCGACCGCTACAAGCAGCTCGCCCGACGCGACCGCCTCGCCGACGTGCTGCGCTCCATCGACGCGGTGGCCGCCTCAGACCTGAAACCCGTCAAGATCAACTCCGTCATCATGCGAGGCGTCAACGAGCAGGACGCCATCCCGCTCGCCGAGTTCGCCCTCCGCAATGGCTACCAGTTGCGCTTCATCGAACAGATGCCGCTGGGGCCGAAGGGGGAGTGGGACCGCTCGCAGATGGTGACCCAACGCGAACTGCTCGACACCCTGCACACCCGCTTCACGCTCGTGCCCGTCGACGAGCCGCGCGGCACCTCGCCCGCCGAGATCTGGGACGTGCTCCCCGACGGGACCCAGCCGGGCGGTCGGATCGGCGTGATCGCGTCCGTGACCAACCCCTTCTGCGGCGCCTGCGACCGCACCAGGCTCACCAGCGACGGCCAGGTCCGCACCTGCCTGTTCTCCAACACGGAGACCGACCTGCGCTCCATGATGCGCGGCGGCGCCTCGGACCAGGAACTCGCCGACGCCTGGACCGGCGCCCACCGACTGAAGCCCCGCGCCCACGGCATCGACGAGGACGGCTTCGTCCAGCCGGAGCGCAACATGAGTGCAATCGGAGGATGACATGCTGATCCGTTTCTTCGCCGGCGCCGCCGAGGCCGCCGGCACCGACACCCTCGAGGTCGACGCGAGCGGACACACCGTGGAGTCGCTGCGGGCACAACTGGGCGCCGACAACGCGCGCCTCGCCAAGGTGCTGGTGGCCTCGTCGCTCCTCGCCGACGGGGAACGCCGCAGCGAGGGGCCCCTCGACGACGTCGCCCAGCTCGACGTGCTCCCGCCGTTCGCCGGCGGGTAGGGCAGACCCCGCCCCGAGCGCCGAGACCCCCAACCGTTAGGGTGACCGAATGAACAAGATCGCGGCAGTGGTGGACGTCGACATCGACTGCGACGCCCTCTACGCGGCGGTGGCCGACGACCGCGCCGGCGCCGTCGTGAGCTTCTGCGGCGCCGTCCGCAACCACGACCACGGCAAGGCCGTGACCCAGATCGAGTACGTGGGCCACCCCTCCGCCGACGAGGTCATGCGGCAGGTCGTCGACGAGTTCGCCACCCGCGAGGGCGTCCACGCGATCGCCGCCCACCACCGCGTCGGCGTGCTCGGCATCGGNNTGCGCGGAGAGGAACACATGAGGACAGTCGCCGAACAACAGGAGATCGTGCGCGCGCTCGCGTCGCCGCTCGGCACCGAGAGGCTCCCGCTCGCGGAGGCCGAGGGCCGGGTCCTGGCCTCGGACGTCGTCGCGAAGCTGCCGGTGCCGCCGTTCACGAACTCCGCCATGGACGGGTACGCAGTCCGGGCGTCCGACGTGCTCGGGGCCCCCGTGGTGCTCGAGGTCGTTGGCGACGTCCCCGCCGGCGCCTCCTCGGTCCCCGACGTAGGCGAGGGCCAGGCCGCCCGGATCATGACCGGCGCCCCCGTGCCCGACGGCGCGGACGCCGTGGTCCCGTTCGAGCAGACCGACGACGGCGCCGACCGGGTCGCCATCCACGCGCCGACCGAGGGCGGCGCCCACATCCGCCGCCGCGGATCCGACG
>DGBM01000104.1 GCA_002384765.1 Demequinaceae bacterium UBA4004 | reverse complement strand
TCGCGTAGCCAGATACGGATCCCGTACTGGTCACGCTCCGCGTGACGATCGGTCAGCGGACTCTCGGGCGCCATGGACGCGAGCGGCATGATGGGCACGTGGTCCAGGTGACTCGCTTGGTGACTTGCGTCGAGGTCGATGACTCTGTCGCTGACCCTCGGCAGTTGTCGGTATCGACGCGCCACGAGGCCGTCCTCATGGGCGGCGGCCGGGTGCTGCTCCTGGCTGACCGGGGCTGGACCGTTTCGGGCCCGCCCAACATCTGGGCGGTGACCTCGGTCGAGGAGATCGTGGACACGGCACGCATGGTCGTGGGCCCGGACGAGCCATTCGACGAGCACTCGCAGAAAGACATGGAGGCAGACCACTGGGCCTCCCTTGCCGCGGTCCTCCGACGCCAAGGCGTTGAGGCGGAAGCCCTGGAGTTGGGACGGCTACCGCACGACGTCGTGCTCGGCGAACAGTTGCTCGCGCGCATCAGCCATCAGCCGGGCGCGGAAGTCCAGTCCTGACGCTCGCTGCTGCGCGGGTATGGGTGCCGTCGCACGCGGGTCCGCGTACGGCGAGAGGCGAAGTTCAGCCAGAACAGGCGACGGCGACTGCGAGGGCGGCGCAGATCTGGCGCATTCGGGTATCGGCCACGCGTCCAAGGCGTTCGACGAGGATCGCGATCGAGACGCTTTCGATCGAGTCCAGGTTGACCGCCGAGCGAAGCGGCACCGGGTCGTCTCCAGGCTCGAGGAGAACTTCGCTTGGGAGGTTTCGGATGGTGGTCGTGCACGGGGCGATGAGCGCGCGGAGGTGGCGCGGGATGACGGCGTCGCGAGACAAATGACGACGGGTCGACGTCCGATCTCGGGCATCTCACACCACCACATGTCCCCCCGTGCGGGGAGCTCTCTCATGAGGCCTCAACCGCCCGCCGGAACGAGGCCAAGTCTCCCCACTCGTCAGGTTCGTCGAGCGGGTGCGCGTCGTAGGCGGCGTAGCTGGAGTCCACCTCGGCTGAGCGATGGCGGGCCAGCAACGCGGCGAGGGCTTCGTCCACCATCGCTGAGTCCGGCTTCCCGGACGCCCTGCGTGCGCTCTCGAGGAGGCCTGCGTCCACTGTCGTGCTCAGCCGTGTGCGATTCATGCCACATCTATGCCACAAGTGGTCACAGAAGCGATGTGTCAGGCCGATCCACACGCGCGCTCGTCAAGCCGGTGCGAGCGGAGGACGTCCAGTCCGAGACTCGCAGCGAGGCGGTCCGGTCCGTCCGGAGTCTTGATCGCATTCCGCGAGCCGATCGGCTGGCGGCAACGCTGTGCCAGCGGGGGCCCGAGTCCAGGTTGGCATGCGCATGAGCGGAAGAATCGTTGCATGCAACGTTCCAAGCTGCACGTGATGGGCGCCAGCGGCGCCGGTACAACGACTCTGGCTCGGGCACTGGCAGACCACTGGGCCGTGCCCCACGCCGACGCCGACGACTACTTCTGGGTGCCCTCCACTCCGCCCTACCTCGAAAAGCGGCCAGAGGACGAGAGACTGGAACTCATGCGCACAGTGTTTGTGCCGCGCGAGGCGTGGGTGCTGTCCGGGTCGATGCTCGGATGGGGAGAGAGCATCGTCGCCGAGTGTGATGCCGTTGTGTTCTTGACCCTCGATCCTGACGAGCGGCTTCGGCGTTTAGAAGCCCGCGAAACGCTCCGACGAGCGGGCCGGGACTTCGATCACGTCGCATGGGATGCATTTCTGGACTGGGCTCGGGGTTACGACGATCCGTCGTTTCCCGGACGAAGTCGGGTAGCGCATGAGGCATGGCTCGAAGGACTGACCCAGCCAGTCTTGCGTCTGGATAGCGGGCAGTCCCGCGAGGAACTGCGAGACATGGTGCTGGGTTGGGAACCCGACGCGTGAGTGAGCCGAGTCGCCGCTCGTAGGTCAGGAGTCTTTCGGCGAGCAGCCCGCCCCGACCAGTGCCGCGTCTCGACTGCGTGCACCAGCCGTACGTCGCATGGTCACAGGTAGCTGGTTGCCACGCGCAGCGTGACGATCCCGCACTGGTCACGCTCCGCGCGACGATCGGTCTCCGGACGATCGTGCAAGCACTTGGACACGACCGCGTGGCACTCGGAGCGGACGATCAGAATTCGGTCGACCTGAGCTGGCGGAGCGTGTGGCAGCATGGCCAGGGTGGACGGCTACCAGGTGCTCGACTCGAGCTACCGGACGTTGCTCGCCGCGATCACGCGGCTAGACGAGGGCGCTGGTTGGCGCAACACCCGGTGCGCGGGCTGGACGGTGCGTGACCTCGTCCACCACCTGTGGAGTGATGCTCAACGGGCGCTCGTCGCACTACACACACCGGCGGCGGGTCCGGCCGACGTCGACTCGGTGTCGTACTGGCGGCCGTGGCAGCCGGGCACGCCCGGTGCCGAAGCCGGGCGTCGCGGCACGAGGATCATGGCTAGCGTCTGGTCGAGCGTTGAGCCGATCGCTGCCCTGTATGCCGAGACAGCGAGTGCCGTGCTGGTCGCAGGGCACGGACGGGCTGGCGATGACCTCGTTGCTACTCAAGACCACGTCCTCACCGTGGACGCGCTGTTTCGCACGCTGGCCGTCGAGGCCACGGTTCACCACCTGGACCTTCGGCTCGGAGAGCCCTCCGAGGAAGGCCTCGCAGAGACCCGCCGGGTTCTGGATGGACTCCTTGGTCGACCAGCACCCATCGAGGACGCGGTCCGCTACGCGTTGGTCGGGACCGGTCGCGAATCGCTCACCGAGGATGAGGCCGGTGCCTTTGGCGCCGACGTCGAGCGCCTACCCCTGTTCGGATGAGGATTCCCTGGCGGAACTGCACCGGCGACCGACCCGATTGGCCGCCGATACCGCTCACTTGGGCGTCCCCGCAGGGCTCGGTGCCCGAGGGGCTCGGGGCGAGTGCGTTCGGCAATGAGGTCCGAGGTCTGGTCGCAGGAACGAACCTCGCCCTGATTGAACAATGCTGCTTTGCATGAACGATGTACGTGCGGCTTATCTGCAGGCGGCCCGCGAGGCGACGGCATTGATCGGATCCCCCGCAATTGCCGAGGCCTGGGCCGCCGAATCCGCGCTCCCCGGGATGTCCGTCGGCGCCCTCGCCAGCCACCTCGCACGAAGTGTGCTCCAGGTCGAATGGTTCGTGGACGGACCCATCACCGGCACAGAGCCCGTTTCCGCGGTGGTCTACTACGCACGCCTGTCCGACACGACGGTCCAGGACTCGCCGCTGAACATTGGCGTGCGTGCCCGCAGCAACGAGACCGCGGCGACGGGGCACGCGGCAGTCTAGGATGAGGCACGGGCGGCGTGGGACAGATTGCACGAGCGGCTCGGCCATGAACCTGCCGATCGACGGGTAGCGGTGCTCCACCGGCCGGGTGAGGAGATGCTGCTGGACGACTACCTGCAGACCCGGTGTGTCGAATTGGCCGTGCACATCGATGACCTAAGCCTGAGCGCGCGCATTCCTGGACAAGCGCCCCAGGCGGCGACAGCCATCGCCGTGGAGCTCCTCGTCGCAGCTGCACGCGCTCGGCACGGCGATCGCGAGGTTCTCCACGCTCTATCCAGACGGGAGCGCGATCACAAGGATGCCCTGCGCGTCGTGTGGACCCCCGGGTCGGGGCACCACCCCGCGCACGCTGATATCGGGTTATGACCGGCCGCTTCGCGGCACTGACGACCGTTCTGCAGATGAGAGAACCCGTTGCGACAAATGCCGGACGTCCCGGGTGTAAGACGTGGCGGGCTGGAACGATCGCACACATGACCGCGCCCGAGGATGTCTACACGCACGGTCACGTCGAGTCTGTGCTCCGATCTCATCGGTGGCGAACGGCCGAGAACTCGGCCGGATACCTGATGCCACGGATCCACGAGGAGTCACGGATCCTCGACGTGGGTTGTGGACCGGCCACCATCACGCTCGACCTTGCGCGACTGGCGAGCGCTGGATCCGTGGTCGGCCTGGACCGGTCCGAGGCAGTCATCCGTGAGGCTCGCGCCGCCGCCGAGCAAACCAACGTGACGAACCTCGAACTCACAGTGGGTGACGTGTACTCGCTCGACTACGAGCCGGGCACGTTCGACGTGGTACACGCACACCAGGTGCTCCAACACCTCAGTGACCCCGTCGCGGCCCTTCGCGAGATGAGCCGCGTTTGCGAACCCGACGGCCTCATCGCGGTCCGCGACAGCGACTACTCGGGCTTCACCTGGTACCCGGCGGTGCCCGAGATCGATGACTGGCTCGCGCTCTCCCGCGAGGTCGCTCACGGAAACGGCGCGGAGCCGGACGCCGGTCGCCGCCTCAAGGGCTGGGCGCTGGCGGCAGAACTCGACGTGGTCGCGTCGACAGCCGGGGTTTGGTGCTTCTCCTCGCCGGACGACGTGGCGTGGTGGGGCGGCATGTGGGCCGAGCGAGTCGTCGGCTCCGGCATGGCAGAGCAGGCCATAGAGCGGGGACTATCGAGCGCTGAGGACCTGGAACGGCTTGCGCAGGGCTGGCGACACTGGGCTGCGTCACCGGACGCATGGTTCGCAGTCCTCCACGGCGAACTGCTCTGCTCCCCGAGGACCGTGGCCTGACCCAGACGATCCCAGCAGAGCGACAGGGAGGTGCGGCCCCTCTCGCGTGGCCCTTGCGTCACGCCGAATAGCGCGAATCGGCCAGATGCAGTCTTCCCGCTAGCCGAACCTCCCACGGGAACGACGCAGGCCAGCCTGCCTGCGCGTCTGGCCGGTGTCCGGTTAGCCCGTCTGGCGATGTGTTCCGGTGAAGGCGCCCTATTCAGAGGCGCCGCCATGGCCACGAACAGTGCTTCGCAGCTCGTTATCGGGGAGGCGAGTGTTCAGTGAAGGAACCGTCCCACTTCGGCTCGAAGCTCAGGCCGCCGTGCCGGGCCGGGTCCGCCACCCCGCTGACGCTCTTGGCGAGCATCGGCTGCACCGGAGGCATCACGGGGAGGTCCACGC
>DGBM01000164.1:4611-5829 GCA_002384765.1 Demequinaceae bacterium UBA4004 | reverse complement strand
CTCATCCCGGCCGGAACCGGACTTGCGAAGTATCGCAACGTCGTGGTCGAGGCGACGGAAGAGGCCAAGAGCGAGCGGTATCCCAACCGCATCTTCGCGTCGGACGGCGCCTACACCCACGCCGACCTGAGTTACGTCGACTTCGACACCTTCTCGACGGACGACTTCACGCCCGGCACCTACAACTAGGCACTGCGCACAGACGCCCCGATCCTCACGGATCGGGGCGTCTGTGCGTCGCGGAGTAGCTAGTGCCAGCTTGACAGCCACATGCGGGCCAGCCATTCCGCATGGGTGAGTTTCTGTCCTGTCAGTACGGGCCAGAACCAGGCCAAGAGCACAATCGACGCCACCAGCAGAGCGACACCAAGGCTGCGGGCAAGTCGATATCGGCGAGTCGTCCAGTCGCGCCCTTCGAACCGATGAAGCGCCACCACGATGCATAGCACGACCCACGGGACGAACACCACGGAGTAGAACGAGTAGACCGTTCGGTCACCAACGAGCAGCCACGGTACGTAGCCGGCCAGGATCCCGGAAAGGCTCGCTCCCAAGGTCCAGTCGGGCTGAAACCGAAGGCGAGAATGCCATTGGCGATCGGCGATCCAAAGAACCACCAACGCCACCACTGCGATCACGCCGGCGTACCAGATCGATAGGGTGCCGAGCGAGGTCACCATCTCCATGCACGGCCCGCCGCCACCGGCGGGGCAGCCCGGCGCCCCTTCCGTTGTCTGGCGAAGAAAGAAGAGTGTCGGCCGCTCCTGGAAAAACCAACCAATCGGGTTGGTCGCATAGGGATGGGACGTGCTCAGACTCGTCGAGACTCTCCACATCTCCTCGTGATAGTGGATAAGTGAACGCAGCGGATTGGGCAGGAGCGAATCGATCCCGGCCGCCGGATGCTCATCTGCCCAACGCCGGCCCCACCCGAGAGACGACGCGAACCAACCGCTCCAACTCAGCAGGTAGACCACCAGGGCAGTCCCAACGATCGACACGAATGCCGGCACCGCGTCGCGACTCAGTGTTCCCGCGAACCACCTGCTGATGCCAGCCTGCCTTCGAGCATTCATGTCCCACAGCACGGTCATGATCCCGAAGATTGCGATGAAGGGAAGAGCGGACCATTTCGTGGCCGCGGCCATGCCTAGAAGCACGCCGGCCCCCACGCGCCACCAGCGCCCTCCGACATAGGGACCGAGGGCTGACGCCGCC
>DGBM01000164.1:0-4566 GCA_002384765.1 Demequinaceae bacterium UBA4004 | reverse complement strand
ACAGCATGCCGGCGACAACCGCCGCGGCCCTCCAGCCGTACGAGTTCTCCGCCCCGAATGCGATCTGCCCCATCGCAATGAGCCACTTGCCCAGGGGTGGGTGGACGACCAAGTCGCCGGCGGTGGTGAAGACGTTGAGGGTCCCCGACTCGAACATCGCATTGGGCGTCGTTCCCGTGAGCGCGGGATCGACGTACAGCTCGACCCCGTGCTGAGTCATTGAATACGCCTGTTTGACGTAGTAGGACTCGTCGAAAACCAGGGAGGCGGGGGTGCCGACGTTCCACGCCCGCACAAGACCGCCGATGAGCATCGCAACGATCGGCCCCCAC
Organism: Demequinaceae bacterium UBA4004; assembly: GCA_002384765.1. Next base: position 4,234 of record DGBM01000164.1, on the reverse strand, counting down.
CAGCCCAACCGACTGGGGGCCGGGCTGGGACCCCTGAGTCGTTTGCTCGCTCTCCGATCCGGCTGTACGGCAGCTTCGGTTTCAGCCACCAGGTTTGCCGTCGTCCACGGGCACCGCCGTCACGATGACGTTGCTTTCATAGTGACGACCCTCGGGGGTATCGATGATGTCGCCACCACAGGTCACGACCACCAACTGGGGGCCACCCTGGCGACTGAAGAGTGACTGGGGCAGGGCCTGCTTCAACAGCACCTGCAGGCCGACGACTCGATATTCGTAGGGGCGGCCGGTCGCATCTGTGACCCAGATGGTCGCACCCTCTGTGATCTCCCCGAGGCGAAAAAGTGTGCCGCGACCCAAGGAAGAGCTGTTCACGTGGCCGGCCACCAGCACGGTGCCCTGCGGATCACCGGGGTAACTGCCGTCCTCGAACAGGGTCAGGCGGTCCGGCTCCGGGAGCAGGAGCTGATCATCCTCGACACCCAGGACATCAAGGGGCGCCGTCGATCCAAGGGACGGGATGCTCAGCGTGCTGGGGCCGAGTTGCGGCATGACGACCGCTCCATCGGAAGTCGCAGGTGCGGCAGTCTCCGGCGCTGGGACGCTCGCCCCGGCGCCAACGACCGGACCATATGTGCGCGTGGGAAGAGGGGCCGGCTCCTGTGACAAGTAGATGAACATGCCTGATGCCCCGAGCAGCCCACCGGACACGCAAAGGAACAGCCCGAGCAGAAGACTCAGCACAGTCCCCAGCGGACGTCGCGAGGCACGCTCGGTCAAGGCTGCGTCTCCCCACGGCGTCCGCCGTGGCCGGTGGAACGACGGAAGAGGAGCCACCAGTAGGCCCCCGCAGCCGCCAAAACGAGCGCCAAAACGACCACGATCCACACAAGGGGGCCGCTCGAACCTGCCTCGGTAGTGCCTGGCATGATGGTCCCCACCGTGACCAGCTCCCCGTTCGGGGCCTCGCTCACCAGGATCGTCGGGGTCACGGTAACGGTGACGGCAGCGATTGCCGAGGGGTCCATCGCTTGTGCGGTGGGGGCCGCGCTCGCGACCGAAGCGCCGAGCATCAGAACGACGCCCACCACTGCCATCAGTGCAGACCACGTGCGGGGAGGCGTCTTGGTCACGGAGATCCCTTCCCACGGAGTTGCCGCCGAGTTCGTGGTCGGAAGCCTAGCGTGCGAGGGGGAGTGGCGGATGACCTCCACCACTCCCCCTCGCACGTGAATGCGGTTATGAGTGCTGGCGCCTGCGGAGGAAGACGATCAGCCCAGCCAGCAGACCCAAGAGACCGACGAGGCCGGCCACGAGCGCGCCGTTCAGGTCGCCCTCGGCGCCTCCGCCGGAGTTGATAGTGATCGCACCACCACTACCACTCCCTCCTCCGCTGACTGCGACCGTCTTGGTTACAGTGACAGCCGCCGCACTGCCCGAGTTGGTCTGAGTTTCCGTGACGGTGGCTGTGTCAGTCACCGTCTCAGCCGCCACGGTCACCGTCTCAGTCACCGCCGGCAGAGTCACCGTCGCCGTCTCGGCCGCCACAGTCACCGTCTCCGTCACCGCCGGCAAAGTCACAGCCGGCGCAGTAACCGTGGTGGAGCCGCTCTCACAGCGCGGATCGAGGAACGTGGTGTTGTTGAGGGTGACGGCCGCCCCCCTTGCCAACGTTCGGCCCTCGATCACAACCCCCGGGTCCGCCGAAATCGCGGTCAGGGCGAGGATCGAACCGGCGAAGGAGGACGTCGTGCCCAGCGTCGCCGAGCTGCCGACCTGCCAGAAGACCCTGCACGCGTCTGCGCCGTTGATCAGGACGACATGGCTGTTGCTGCCGGTGATCAGCGTGGAATCGGTTTGGAAGATGAAGGTTGAGGTCGGGTCACCGCCACCATTCAGCGTCAGGGTCCCGTTCACCGTAAGCGGACCCTTCGCCGTGGCGGCGTAGACACCGTCCCCGAGAGTCAGACCGCCCAGCTCTGAAGCAACGGTCGCTGTCGGGGTGCGATTGAATGCGTTAAGGTAAGCGGCTTCGAGGTCGGTCTGCGCCTGAATCGCGACCGCGTCGTTCGCATGGATCGTGCCGTGCACGATGCCCGGCGGAAACCCGGTGACCGCCGTGCCAGGGCTTACCCCAAGGTCCAACAGCACGTTGGTGTTCCCCGTATTCGTCACCGTTGTCGCGCCCAGAACCGAGAAGTTCGCGGCGGTAAGCAACGGCACCGTGGTGGTGGCGGCCTGGGCTCCCACCGCGAAGAGTCCGCCGGCCAGAACGAGCACAGGCCCCAGGGTGGATGCGACCGCGATCCGCAGGCGCCGCCGCGGGGGGTAGCGACGGGCGTGCCTGGGTGACGAGTGGATCATCATGGGGGACCGCCTCTCAATCTCCTCTTTATCCCCCGGATATGCCGAAGGAGCTCTGCCCGAACTGAGCTACCGTGACCGTAAGTTCCCTTAGTTCACAGGCATAGGGTCTGTACACGGGCATGCCTCATCCCCTATGGTCCAACGCTCCGCAAGTGAATCCGTCCCGCACACGAGCGACGCCCCCGGCTGAATGCCAGGGGCGTCGGGTTCTTCGACAGGGTTCACGGTCCGACGGCGAGTGCCTCGAGGTCAGCGTCACTCTCGTAGGGGTAATTCAGGTCGCCGCTGTCGCGACTATCCGCCGGCACGTCGCCGGTGGTGAAGATGACGATGGTGCCTGCCGGGAGCAGAACGCTCACCTCCCGGTTGCCGACCACGGTGAAGTGGAGATACCCAGAGCCGTTCTGCACCGCCGCGAGGGCGGTGGCTTTCAGATGGTCGATGTCGCTGTTCTGAGCCAGCGCGAAGTGTATGTCGCCGATGGCGATTGTGGTCTGCTGCACGGAAGGTCCTTCCCCGGGTTCAGTACATGGTACGGCCGAGGCGCGGGGTCAGCGCGCGGGTCGTGCGCTAGACGTCTTCTGCAGGCGGGCCGTTGCGCACAGGCGGCTCGGGTACAACGTACAGGCCGCCGACAGAGTTGGCGGTGTACATGAGGTGGTCCACCCATTCGCGGTTGATCGACGCCTGTCGACCGCCGTCGAATCTGTACGTGATGTTCGCTCGGGGGTGGATCCACACGGATGTTCGTCCGTCACCGACGTGGGACCCGTCTTTCCACGTGAACGGAAACGACTCGCCCCGCCGCAGCTTCGCGCCGATCACAATCTGCAGATGCGAGAGCAGACGGTCGTCGAATTCGACTTTCACCATCCCGTCATAGAGAAACTTCCCCATTCGCCCCCTCCTTCTCGGACCCGCTGTCGTCGGCCGGCTGACGCACGATCTGCATTCCTGACACGCTGTTCGCTGTGGCCATGAACGCTTCTATCCAACGCCGGTCGAGCTCCTGCACCCTGCTGCCGATGGTGCACACCCAAGACGACTCTGAATGCACCCATGTCGTCGTCCGGCCGGGCCCGGTGGAGATGTCGTGCGGCCACGAGAGATGAAATGACTCACCGCGCCGGAGCTTGATCTGCATCGCTGCGTGGAGGTGAGCCATCGTCCGGTCGTCCAGGTCCAGCCGAACGTCGTGCGGAAATCTGAGGCGACCCACAACATCACCACCCCTCCACAGAATTGCCACCGGATGCTCAATATCCGTGCACACCCGGACCCCGATAATGGCGATGGCGGAGTCGCCTCTGGCCCGCGGCGTCACGAACCTCATTATCCCACTGCGCGCCGCCATCAAGCCATCGGACGCGCGGTTTACCGTTGAGGCTTGGGGGTGGGAGCGTGGCGCGGACCGGTGGACGCAACTCGTGGATCGCGTGGCCCGCGGGGCTGCTGTGCGCGGCAATCGTCGCCGCACTCGCCGTATTGGCGCAGCCCATGCTTCCCGTCTCGCTGGCATGGATGGGCGACATGCTCCGCGCGACGACCACACCGCCTGTTGCGGTGTCGCCGGGGGAATCCGTCGCGACGCTCGCGACCCAGTCGGGCGACATCGACTGCCGGGCGCTGTATCCCGACAGCCTGTGGGCCGAGCTCACCTGGACCCCCGAGGTGCTGCTGTCGCAGGGCAACTCGGCACCCGCGACGGCAGTCACTGCACTGACCGACGCGCTGGCGCCGTCGGTGCGGGTCACGTGCCACTGGCGTGCCGAGGGTGGCCGGACGATCAGCTCGACCCTGGCCCAGGTGGCCGGCGACGCGGGCGCAATCGCCGACGCGTCCCTCCGCGGGCAGGGGTTCGCCTGTA
>DGBM01000165.1:5062-8423 GCA_002384765.1 Demequinaceae bacterium UBA4004 | reverse complement strand
AGATGTGTATAAGAGACAGTCCTGGCGGGGCGCGTCGTCGTGGCGCACAACAGTGCCTGTGACGCATCGCTCCTGGTAGCCGAGCATGCGCGCGCCAGTTGGTGGGTTGGCCTGACGCACGACATGACGTGGTGCACGATGCGTCTGGCGGGGCGGTTTGGGGCGCGGGCGAAGCTGGGGGGTGTTGCGCGCACTTTGGCGTGGAAGTGGCTGATGCCCACGCCGCCCTGGTCGACGCCGAGGCCACCGCCGCGCTGTTGGCCGCGAATATGCGCGCGGCGGGGTCGTTCGCGCGGGTCGAGGGCCTTGACGGCGCCGACGAGTACCTGGACCTGCGAGCTAGGGCATTGCAAGATCGCGTGCTGCTGGACAGGAAGATCTCTGTATCGCGTCCTTTGAATGCGCAGCGCCGTGCGCTGGAAGGCATGGCGACGACGCTCGGGCTGGGGGCAGACGACGTGGTCCGGCTGAACTGGCACCGCATGCTGCGTCTGTGGATAGCGGCGGTGATTGCCCGGGACCCGGGGAGCGGGTCGGGCGAGGCGCGCAAGGCTCGGGAGTACGGGATCCCAGTGGTGGGGGAAGGGGTGCTCGGCGCGTAGCAGGCCCGGATCCCGGAGCCATGTGCCGTCAGGGTCGGGATTTCAGTGATCCCCCGCGAAGCTACTTCCCGGTGACAACGGAGGCTCCGGGTTGGGTGCCTCCAGCCAGCAGTCGATACTCGAGCGCGAGTTCCTTCACTTCCGAGACGCTCGCATTGTCGACGATCCTCACGAGTTCCGCCAAGACTGCTGACTTCGCGTCCTGGATAGTCACCGATTCTTCAGATTCCGTGGCCACTTTGGGCCTCCTCTCATTTTTCAGGCCAGCATCGCAAGCCACTCCGACACGGTTGGCCAAAATTGGTGCTCGTCTGCTGTGACGTGCTACTGGCGGCAGGGAGACCGTCAACACGAGCGGCCCTGACTCACGTTTCGCGCTCGCACTCTCCTGGCGACGACCTCGAACTGCGGCAGCATCAGGGGGCGCAACCCGCGCAGCGCCGCTCGCTCGTTTCAGGCTCAATGACGATTCCTCGGAATAGACGGGGGCGTCCAAGACGTGCCCGCGCGAGGAACCCCGTCACTCCGCGGTTGCGCCGTCCCCGTCCTTNNTCGAACTTGGCCGCCATCGTCGCGTTGCCGCGGGTGAGCTTCTTGATGGTCACATCCTGTGCCTTGTCGTTCGCGAGGCGCAGGTTGCGCTCGGACCCCAACAGCGCCTCCTTGGTCTTCTGCAGGTGGTCGATGGACTTGTCGATCTCGTCGATCGCCAGCTGGAAGCGCCGCGAGGCGAGGTCGTAGTTCTTCCCAAAGGCGGTCTTGAACGCGTCGAGTTGGCTTTCAAACTCGGTGACGTCCACGCTTTGGGCGCGCACCAGCGCCAGCTCCTGCTTGTAGGCGAGCGAGTTCTGGGCGGCGTTGCGCANNCAGCGTGATGATGGGGATGAAGAACTGCGGCCGCACCACGTACATCTTGGGGTGGCGGTGGGAGACGTCCACGATGCCGCCGTTGTACAGCTCGCTGTCGGGTTCCAGGAGCGACACCAGCACCGCGTACTCGCAGCCCTTCTCGGTGCGGTCCTTGTCCAACTCGCGCAAGAAGTCCTCGTTCTTGTGCTTGGTGGCGGTGGTGTCGGATTCGTTCTTCATCTCGAACATGATGGAGACCACCTCGTTGTCCGCGTCGTCGGACTCGCGAAAGATGTAGTCGCCCTTGCTACCCGTGCGAGCGTCGTTGTCCTTCTCGAAGTACGCCTTGGGGAACGCGGTGGCGCGCAGGCGGTTGAACTCGGTCTCGCAGTGCTGCTCCAGGGTTTCGCCGACCATCTTGGTGGACAGCCGCGCCTTCATGTCCTTGAGGCGTTCGATGGCGTCGTCGCGGTCCTTGATCTGGGTGTCGCGCGCCTTGAGCTGAGTCTCGTACTTGTCCTTCAGTGAGGCCTCCCCGAGTTTCATCTCGAGTTGGGCCTTCTCAAGCCCGCTGCGGAGTTCGTCGCGCTGCTTCTCCACCGCGGCGACCGCGTCCCGCACCGCGAGCTGTTTGGCCACGTCGTCGGCCTCGAGCTTGGCCTTGAGCGCCTGGATCTCGGAGTCCTGGGCGGCGGCGGCCTGCTGGAGCTCGGCCGCGAGTTGAGCCTTGGCGAGTTCGACGGCGTTGAGCTTGTCCTTTTCGGCCAGGGCGAGCCGCTCGTGCAGCGAGGCCTCGAACTCCTTGGTGCGCACTTGGGCGACGATGTCGGCGTAGCCGGCCTCGTCGATGGTGAAGGCTTTGCCGCAGTGCGGGCAGACGATCTCATGCATGGCGTGGGTCCCCTCGTTGCTCGCAGTTTATGGGGTGGGGCCGACGCTGGGGTCAGGCAACCGCCGACGCTGGGCTGGGGCCGCCACCACTGCCGGGCTGGGCGCGCTCGACGACGGACTACCAATCGGGCATTTAAGCCTGAGCTGAAATGAGAAATTCGGTGACCCGGCCCCGCAACAGAGGGGCTGTTCGCCAGGGCTGGTGCGCGTTCGCACCCCCGTGCGCGGAGCATCGTCCGCCACCGGGACGCCCTGCCCCATAATGCCCCGCTTGAGAACCGCTACGCAGCCAGCCCCAGCCGAGTGCGCACGGGGACTGCGCACGGGCGGTCCAGCCAGGTGACGTGGGCGGCGGTGGCGGTCAGCGCGCTGGAGGTCTGGTGGGGCAGGCACGCGACGGTGGTGGGGACGCCGGCGTCGGCCAGGGCGCGGACTGATCTGCGGAAGATGTGGGATCCGCTGGCGATCACCACCTCGCTGTAGCGGCTTGCGATGAAGTTGGTGTCCTCGAGTGCGGTGCACAGCGCGAGGTCCGCGCCGTGGCGGCCGCCCCGCACTATCAGGCGTGCGAAGGGCGCGAGTGCCTTGACGGTGAACGCCCAGTCGGGAGCGACGGCGATCACCAGATGGTCCGTGTCCTCGCGGAAGCCCACGGCGTTCAGCGACTCGGTGATCGCGAACTCCCAACACGCCGCACTGGCATCTGCTGGGTGACAGCCGAGGAGGTTCTGAGCATCGACAGCGATGAGGCGGCGACGTATGGGGGACATAACGGGCACCCTTCGTTGGGTTTTCACCCGGGACGGTCGCCTCGGGCTTCGTGTAACGAAACGATAACAAACGAATAACGGAAGCACAACGACGACACGGCGGTGGGGTGGGGAGACCGCCGACGGTGGGGTGGGGTGGGGAGACCGCGAGCCGCTCTTGACCTCGATGGCGACCGTCGTGCGGCCCACGCGGAGAACAAAGTCGACCTCGTAGTTGCCGTCGCGCCAATACAGCAGTTCGCATTCGCC